>NZ_AMFQ01000099.1:0-84394 GCF_000335555.1 Acinetobacter sp. WC-743
ATCACTAAAGCCCTCTTTAAAATATAAAACTGCACGAATTGCAGGTATTGCACCCACATAATCTTCAGGACCACCTTTGGCAAAAAGCCCTCCACCAATCGCACCTTGTTCTTGTTGCTCAGCCCACAGTTTATATTCTTCTTCAGTTTTTAAATACATTGTATTCTCCGTTTACCAAGCAGGCTGAGGTGAAGGTTTAGGTGATGGAAATCGAGGAAGTTTTGGAAGTTTGCCTTTTCTTAATTGAATTGCAGCAGCAATCAGTCCAGCAGCCCAAGTTACAAACTCGACAACCGTTGAGGTTTTACCATTCTCATCATCATTTCCACAATCGCATTCATCTGGATCTAAGCGCTTAACTTTACTTGAATCGCCTGCAATTTTTGGGTAGTCTTTTATTTGAGTTTCACTCAGTCTATCTTTAAATTTTATTTCAACAACATGTTTGATATTGTCTTGGGTCGGGGGAAGATTAGGATCTTTCACAATCACCACATCAGGACGACGCACCATACCCTGCCCCTTTTCAAAAGAATAACCTTTTTCAACTTCCCAATACTTTTTAATCCAACCTGGAAGATAAGGGTGTACTTTGGTGATTATTCCTTTTTCCATAATTGGTGCGGGCGGATTCCGATGCATATCATAATTCACTTCTGCTTTGTAAGGGCTTTGATAATTTAAAAATTTATCCAGCTCTCCTAAACGTTCTGATACGCAAGCTTGGTATTGATTGGTTTCTTTCTTTTTTCCTTTGTTGGGATTGACTTCACAATAACAAATCGCCTTACAAATCACTTTTTTATCTTGAAGATCTAAGGCATCGCTGATAATAGCAACGACTTTAATCGTCGGATTTTGAGAGGGTCCTGTCGTTAAAATCCCTTGCGGTTTTCCTTGATCAGCCATTGTCTAATTCATCCACTAAATTAAGATGAATTTCCTCTTCGGAAGGCGTATAGATCCAATCGGTAAAACCTTGGTCATCACTTGCATAAATCGTCGTTGTACCATCTCCCATCGTCACACGAACTCGACGATTCGCTATAGGTTCACCAGTGTTTTGAGCAACCAATTGAAAACGCCCTTGATGGTCTTGTGGTGGTGGGACTGTTTCCTCTCCCTCATCATTTGGATTGCCCATTAACTGAGAACCAAAGGGTGAACTGGGCTCAACAACCACCTGAAATGAGCTTGGCAGTAATTTTGCGCCACAGGCAGTTTTCATTCCAACTAAAGCAACTTGAGTATCATCAGGAAGAATAAAATTAGGTGCACCTTCGGCTATTGGAAAAATGCCTTTACACTTAGGACAAGCGACCATATAACCTTTGCCTGCCATCCCTATACCATTTATTGATATTGTTGGATGACCATGCAAAACAACGCCACCATGATCAGTTTTACAGCCTTGGACAATAATGGGCTTATTCATAACTCTGCTCTTATAATTTAATTTTATTAAAATGATTTATATTTAAATATAAACAATAGTAGTCAATATACTGAATATTGAATCAAAAAAATAGGACTTTTGTAATTTTCAACAAACCAAAACAAGAAATTTATCTTAAAAATTCAAGTATTTAAAAGAGACGAATAAGAATCACATTCAACAAAAAACCCATTGTTTAGTCAGGTATAAACAATGGGTTTAATGTTGGTGATTGCTTTTTTATTTTACAAAGGTTTTCCAAACAAAATCTTGACTTTGACCATGTAATGTCATCGAAAGTTGATCCCCTGAAGCCAAGGCAGCGACCCCTGCTGGCGTTCCTGTCATGATGACATCACCCGGTTCTAAACAGAACACTTGATTAATATCTGCAAGTAAATAAGCAATATCAAAAATCAACAGTGAGGTATCTCCCTTTTGTCGAACTTGATCATTTACAGCAAATTCAAACTTTACTGCCGACCAGTCTTTGACTTCATCTACACTGACCCAATCCGCCAACACACATGAACCATCAAATGCTTTAGCGCGCTCCCAAGGTTGACCTTTTTTCTTTAAATCATCCTGTAAATCACGCAACGTCAGATCCAAACCTAAAGTCACAGCACCAATTGCATCTAAAACTTTGTCTAGATTGGTCTCAGCTTTGAGGGGTTGATCTATACGTAAAGCCAGTTCACACTCATGATGGCAATTGCCCCATGCTTCATTCCAAGAAATACCCTCTTGTAATGAAATCAGACTACTGGGTGGTTTGATAAATAAGACTGGACGGTCTGGAATTGCATTTCCTAATTCTGCTGCATGTGCTGCATAACTACGACCTACACACACAATTTTAGATGGACGTGTACTCATATTATTCCCTTCTTATTGATCACCGTTAAAAACTGTTCAGTCTAATTACTTCTTGAATGTATTGATAAAAATGCTTTGATCTGTGGGTGTTGCAAAAGCACGTTTTGGTACAATCACCACAGTACGATTTTTTAATTCAATCATATAAGTGAGTTTGCCTTCTGCAAATTTCTGTACATCTGAATAATGATGCACTTGTTTCGGTCGTCCACTACTGAATAATTCCATATAATCTTGGAACAGTTCAATGCCTTGCTCACTCTTACCAAATTGGTACTTTACAAACTGACGTTTAAACATCATCGGTAAAAACCAATAGCGCATCAACATCTGTAAAATTAAGAAAAAAGCACCCAAGCAAACGTAGTATTTACCCACACCATCCAAACCAAGATAAATACCCCATACAATGATCCCAATACTGACCAAAGGAGTAAGCAATTGGCTGATTTGTTTTTTTCCAAATGTCGCCAGTTTAAAACCATCTTGAGATTCTTCTAGATTAAGATAATAACGTGCAGATAATGCAGGCTGAGTGTCTGACATAGTTGCTTCAATATAAATATTTTAGGATGCCAAGATATTACACCAGATTAGAGCCTGATAGACCGATTTTCGTCACGTTTTACACAACAGTTCTACTTTTTTCAGCCAAACCCTTTTTAATAACCATAAGACAAAGATCGTCTAAATTGAATGAAGATCACCAAAAATAAAGTTTGCAAAGGAACCGCAATGAAACACGTTTATGTGAATATCAGTTTGATTATTTTGCTTGGAATAAACCAAAATAGTGTTGCAAAATTAGTAGCATGGACAGAAAATATTCCAAGTGCATTAAAACCTTTTGACCAAAATGCACAACAAATTGCTGCAATTGCACAAGATAATATTTTAATTTATCCCCATCCTGCCATTAAAACAGCGTTACCAACCTTGACCAAAAATCCACAACCGATTGCTCATTTTTCTACAGCGGCAATCGTTGTCCCTGTAAGCAGTCAAGAAGTTGCAAAAACGTTAAGCAATTACAGCCAATATGTCGGATTATTTCCCACTTTAAAATCAGCAAAAGTAATAGAATCCGTAGGTCAAGTCAGTCAACTGAAATATCGTATTTCGATCCCTACACCGATCCCTGTTTTAAATTTTAACGAAGATGTTATCTTGCAACATCAAATTGGAGCAAACAGTGTTTCAACACTGGTGATTGATGGACCTATTCCTTATGCAGCAGGAAAATTTGAATGGTTTAGTTTAGGAGAGAATAAAACCTTAATTACCCTAACGCAGTGGGGAGATTTAAATCAGCCGCAAGGATTTTTATTTAAGAAGATTTTAAATGCATTTCCTGAAGTCAAACTTGCCATTCCGAATGGTTCAAGTGCATTTGTATTGGAAGCATTAAAAAATAAGTTTTCAACGAAAAAGATAACCGCATTAAACGCAGGTCAACTGCCTAGTCCTCAATTGAGCACAGCTCAAATCAATAAAATTGTTCAAGTGAGTGCCAATGCTCAACAACCTGTGAGCCTGATATTAAATCCTGTCACAGTTCCTTATACGCATGGTCGTGAAGTTCTACGCTTTACCACCACTTACCAATATATCAATGCAACACCACAACAGTTACAGCGTTGGACTCAACCGATGTCTTATAAAGAAATTTTTCCAAGACAAATCAAAAACATAAAAACAACACCTAGTACTCAACAAGGTCAAGATGCGGAATTTAAAGTCAGTGTAGGTTTAGGTGTGATCAGTATTCCTTTTGATTTTAAGATGCATTTTAGCTACCCCAAAGCGACTGAAAATAACTTCTACGCCAATGGAGGAGATTTGCGCTATCTCAAAGGTCAAATTCAGTTCTTACCTCAAGGCAATGACACTTTATTAAAGATGACCACAACCATCAAAATCGATGAAAAAGCACCATTTTTACTCAAAGCAGCACGTAGCTTACCCTATCATGAAATGTTACCTGCACTGGGGGCAAATGCTATTTTTGCTCAGAAAGTGAAATAATCGGTGTTGCTTGCTATCCCTCATCAATGGGCAATATTTTTAATGGTCGATCCGATATTGAAAAGCAAATAAAGCGGGATTGCCACAATATCCCCGACTAAGGTCACAGGAGTGAGTGCAATCTTCTGTAAAAGGTTTTTCCCATGTAGAGAATAATGTGTTTTACCACTTGTATAGATCTCAATCGGATAATTATGGCTAAAGTGCTGAAATTTCATTTTGTTCATTTCAGCATTTAGACCCACAATATGCCCTACCAATCCAATTTTTCTACGATAGAACTCAGTGTTTTCTTGACCATATTCATATTGACTCAAATCCAACCGAGATAATTGCTGCTGCTCATTTTGGGTTAAATTGTTTTTAGCATAATACAGTTCAATATCAGCACTGAATTTAACCTGTTGTAAATGCTTATCGTCATCGATTTTAGGGAGTAAAGATAATCCAAAATATTCTTCATTTGAACGAACAGGTCTAATTCGCCAATATTTTGGGTCTAAATCAGATTGAATAGTCTCTAAAATTTCCTGATTACCAATATCAATCATATAAGCATATTTTTGCCCAATCACAATTAAAGATGTGTCCAGTTTTTTTATATCAACATTGTTTGTTGAAGAGGAACTTTCTTTTAAGTAGGCAAAGCCAACAATTTGATCCTGATCTACAGTGACTCTATCTGCATGACTAGAAACTACTTTACCTGTGGCTAGCGTTCCAGAATCACTATTATTCCATAAAATTGCTGTACATCCACTCAACAGCGTAACAACAACCATCAGCAAAAATAAAGATTTTTCATACATCAAAACACTGACCTTATTTTTTGTTATCCTTGTCATTGTGACATTTTTTAGGCACAAAAAAACCGCAAAGAAGCGGTTTTTTCAATATTTTATCAAGTTGGTGCGCTCAGAGAGATTCGAACTCCCGACCCCTTAGTTCGTAGCCAAGTGCTCTATCCAGCTGAGCTATGAGCGCGACGTCTTGATGGGACGCATTATACGCCTTTTCATTTTTTTGTTAAGTGCTATTTATCCCGTTATGATCTAAGTGTCTAGTATTTGGGCTATTCCTTTCTAAGTAGCTAAAAAGCAGTCGCTTTAAGCTTTAGCAATCGACCGAAGCATACTTTTTTGCCATTCAGCAACGATCCTCCGAGTCAAATACCAAAATAAATACCCGACTAAACTCAATATTCCGCCAGCCAAACACACGGCTGACCACCCCCAAGAACTATATAAAGTTGTTGCTAAGATTGAACCGATAGAACTACCCAATGCATAAAACAACATATACGCCCCCACCAAACGCCCATGTAACTGAATGTCTGCTTGAAAGATTAAACTTTGGTTAATCACATGTACGGCTTGAATGGCAACATCCAACAAGACAATACCCAAAATAAATATCCAAATTGAAAAATACAAACTGCTCAACACCCACCACGAAATGATCATGAGTAAAAATGCAAATTGGGTGACCTGTTGTGCATAACCGCGGTCTGCCAATCCCCCTACACGAATCGCCATTACTGCTCCGATCGCACCAATCGCACCCAACCAGCCGATTAAACGATGTGAATATTCAAACGGCGGGATAGATAAAGGAAAAACCAAAGCATTCCAAAAAAGATTTAAATTGATAAAAATAATCAAAGCCAATAGACCACGAATTTGTAAAACACGACGACGATATAGTTGTTCAAATACTGAAAATATAATCTGTAAGTAACTGGGCTTTTTAGATAATGCAATACCTTGAAAAGTCATCGGTAGAAATTTCCATAACAGCATACAGGTCATGCTCATACAGATGAGTGAAAATACATAAGTTCCTTGCCACCCGAACCAGTCGGCTAAAGTTCCAGCCACAACTCTGGATAACAGTATGCCCATCAACACGCCAGCTTGAACCGTACCCACTACTTTTCCACGTGCTTCAGCAGGTGCTAATACTGATGCGTATACAATTAGCCCTTGAGTCATTGCTGTTCCCAGCATTCCCACAAGCAAAATACTTGCAAATAGAGCAACAATATGCGTTGAAACAATCAATAAAACCAGTGACACACACAAGCTCAGTATTTGCAACAATATCAATCGCTTTGGTTGTAATAAATCACCTAAAGGCACAATAAAAATCAGCGCAATGATTGAGCCTATTTGAGTCAATGAAACAATGAGACCTGCCCATGAATAAGACAATTTAAAATCTTGAGCAAACAAATCCAGTAAAGGCTGGGCATAATAAACATTTGCCACACTCAACCCAGCAGCACATGCCAATAAAATCACCAAAGCCTGTGGCAGTGTTGAGAAATTTTCTTGATGGGCTTTTATTTGTTGCGCTTGGATCGTCTTATTTTTCATTTCATATTAACCTGGTTTTAATTTGCAACCAGATTAAAACTACTTAAACTTGTTTTAAATTGCAACTGGTTTTATAGTCTTAGTTTTGATGACGTGTAAATAAAATGAATCAAGAAAAATACCAAGCCTGCCCTGTGGCTCGTTCAGTACAGTTGATTGGAGATCGTTGGGTCTTACTGATCATTAGAGATGCTTTTGATGGTCTTAAGCGTTTTAGCGATTTCCAAAAAAATTTAAATGTTGCCAAAAACATTCTCTCCGATCGTTTGACCAAATTAGTTGATGCGCAAATTCTTAAAACTCAACCTGCTTCAGATGGCTCTGCTTATTTAGAATATGCATTAACAGAACAAGGCATTGCCTTATTTCCAATTGTGGTTGCATTCAGACAATGGGGCGAACAATTTTTATTTGATCACAATCAACCCCACTCTATTTTGATAGATCAACATACAGGAGAAGAGTTAGCACTTATGCAACCCATGACAAAACAAGGAAAGCAGATTCTTGCACAAGATACTTTCGTCAAAAAAATCTCTTAGTTGCAAAATGCTTCCCTTGTACTCAACGTGCTAAGCTTTTTCAGTCGTAGAACCTGATGATGGCATTACTCCACCAGCAAATCTTTTGGATTGATGCTGTCGCCATAGACAGGTTTGAGTGTTTTCTCATAGGCTTGTTGGATTACACCTGCTTTAGATAATTTTTCGAGGTCTTGATTTAACCAATCTAAAAGTGCTTTGTCGCCCTTTTTCACTGCAGGTGCAATTAAATCATGCTGACCTAAGCTGGTAATACCTACTGTATAATTTGGGTTCTCTTTTGCCCAAGCCAAAACCAATAAATTATCATGAGCCAGTGCAACACCTCGACCATCTTTCAACGCGTCAAAAGTTTCTGTATTTTGCTCATATTTCTGTAATTTAATTTCAGGATGGGATTTAGAGAAAAATGAATCTGCTGTAGTGCCTTTATTGACCAACAAGGTTTGCCCTTTTAATTGAGCCAGATCTGTAATCGGCTTGGCTTTAGGTGAGACCACTCCCAAAGAAACCTTTAAATAAGGTTTAGCAAAATCGACCACTTCCTGACGCTCAGGTGTCACAGTGAAATTGGCAAAAATAATATCCACTTTATTGGCTTTTAAATATTCAACACGATTGGCTGCCTCAGTTAAAACAAACTGAACTTTATTTTCATCCCCCAATAAGTCTTTGGCAACATGCTTGGCAATTTCCACGTCGAAGCCTTGATTTTTACCTTGTGCATCGAGATAACCAAAAGGTGGTTTATCACTAAATACACCTATACGAACCACCCCATTTTTCTTAATCTGTTCAATACTGTTTGTCGCTGTTTGCTCAGGTTCGACCGTTTTGTCAGTGCTAGCTGTATTTTTATTACACGCCACCAAACCCAAGCTCAATACGGATGCCGCCAGTAAATGAGTGAACTGTTTAAGCGATATATTCATTTCATTATCCTCTGTTCTATTTTGATATTTAAGCGATCGTTATTGTGATGTTTTGTTCAACTATGATTTCGGTGTGACATCCAAAAAGACTTTGGAATCTACGGTTGTGCCATAAACGGGTTGTAGGGTTTGATCGTAAATTTTCTGAATTTCGCCCGTTTTTTGTAAGCTTAAAATTTCATGATTCAACCAAGCTAAAAGTTGCGTATCACCTTTTTTTACGGCTGGGCAATAAAATCTTGGTTTCCAATTTGTTGAATCCCCGCAGTAAATGTTGGGTTTTCCGATGCCCATGCCAAGGCATAAGTGCTGTCTTGCGAAATAGCATCACCACGACCATCTTTTAGGGCATTAAATGCATCGGTATTTTGTTCAAACTTCAATAATTTAATTTTTGGATAGTTCTTGGTGAAATAAATATCAGAAGTTGAACCTTTATTGACGATCAAGGTTTTACCTTCGAGCTGGTGAATATCTGTAATCACCTTAGCTTTAGGCGATACGATACCCAAGGCTGCCTTTAAATAAGGCTGAGCAAAATCAACCACTTGTTTACGCTCAGGTGTGACTGAAAAACTCGCAAATACGGCATCCACTTTACCTGATTTTAAAAATTCCACACGGTTTGTAGCCTCAGTCACCACAAATTCAATCTTATTTTCATTCCCAAGCAGATCTTTGGTCACTCTTTTTGCTAAAGCGATATCGAAACCTTGTGGTTTACCCGCACTGTCCACATAACCAAATGGTGGATTATCGGCAAAAACGGCAACTCGAAAAATTCCTTTCTGCTTGATCTTTTCTAAAGATTGATCCTTTTGTTGATCCTGCGTGATCGATTGCTGTGATTCTGATGAGGGACTACAAGCAGTCATTACTCCCATACATAGTGCGATACCCAATGTTCGAACAGCCGTAGAAATTTTTAAAAAATTCGGAGATTGTGTTAAATAAGATAAAGCCATACTTCCTCGTTATTATTTCTAAATCGATTTGCTAATAATTCAACATATTTAAAAATGCTTTCGCACGTTCAGTTTGTGGCTGCTGAAAAAACTGTTCAGGTGTGGCTTGTTCTATAATTTTACCTTTGTCCATGAAGATAATACGATCTGCGACTTTTCGAGCAAACGACATTTCATGTGTCACGATCAACATGGTCATTCCCTCATGGGCAAGTTTCAGCACCACATCCAAAACCTCTCGCACCATTTCAGGATCTAAAGCCGCTGTAATCTCATCCAGTAAAATCACTTGGGGTTGCATGACTAAAGAGCGCACTATTGCTATACGTTGTTTTTGACCACCCGAAAGTTGTCGTGGATAATCCTGCTTGCGATCATATAATCCGACCCGCTTTAATAATTCATCCGCAACCTTTTCTGCTTCTATGCGAAGGCGTTTCTGAACTTTTAAGGGTCCTAACAGAATGTTATCAATCACATTCATATGTCCAAAAAGTTCGTAGTTTTGAAACACCATGCCAATTTTTTGACGTACATCAACCCATGGTAAATCCTGCCCTAACACCCCCGAACCCTCTAAATAGATCTGACCGCCTTGGATCTTTTCCAAGCCATTAATACAGCGCAACAAAGTGCTTTTTCCACATCCTGAAGGACCCAGAATCACCACAACTTCACCTTGTTTTACGTCCAAATCTATGCCTTGTAAAATATGACTTTCTGCAAATGATTTCTGTAATTGTTGTATAGATAACAAAGTCATCGTGACTCCCAAACTTTTTCTAAATGTGTTGCCAAACGAGATAAGGGATAGCAAATCAGGAAATATAAAAAGAAGATCAAACCATAGATCCACAGCGAGGCATTGGGTACAACCAACAGCGAGTTTTCAATAATTTGTTGTCCAACTTTGATCACTTCCACCACCCCGATCAGGACAGCCAAGGAGCTGGTTTTGATCATACGGGTAAACAAATTGATTGCACCAGGCGTAACACGTTTAAGGCTCAATGGAAAAACCACAAAACTCAAAGTTTGTATTGAGCTCAAACCCAGTGCATAGGCAGCATCCTTTTGATGCTGATCAATAGAGGTGATTGCCGCTCGGACCAAATCACCCATTTCCGCAGTTCCCCACAAAACAAAAACAACAATGCAAACAAACACTGCTGACCATTGCCAGTTAAACCATGTTGCAAAACCAAAGTAGAAAACAAACAGTAAAACCAGAATCGGGATGATGCGTATCGCCTCTAAGTACAGACGACAAATTGCTTTAATCAGAATATTTTTTGAGGTCATGATCACCCCCAAAACAGTGCCAAAAATTGCCGAGAAAAATACAGAAATGAAGGCGATTTTGGCAGTAACCCATAGCCCTTCAAACAACCGAACAAGGTGGCTTGTTTGAAAGAGATAATCAAACTCCATGGCTTGCCCTCCGACTACGGTATTCCAGATAACTGGTAAGAATAGAGACAGGCAATAAAATAATCAGATAGGACAGGATCAGCAGAAACAATGCTTCTGTGGTCTTATAGTCCATACCAATCAAGTCTTTGGTGACAAATAGTAATTCAACCACGGCGATTGCACTGACGACTGAACTTTCTTTAATCAGAAATAAACAGTTTGCCCCAATTGCAGGAATCGAAACGGATAGGGCTTGGGGGAAAACAACATATTGAAAGACTTGCACTCGATTCAGACCAATACTTTCACCTGAATCAATTTGCCCTTGGGCAACTGATTGCAATCCTGCCCGAAACGCTTCCGCCATATAGCTTCCACCTAAGAAGGTCAAACCGATCACACCACAGGTAAATCCATCGATTTTGATTCCTAATTTGGGTAAACCGTAATAAAGGAAAAAAAGCTGAATTAATAAGGGGGTATTGCGAGATAGCTCAATATAGACTTTGGCTATTTTGTCGAATACACGTACTCGATAAGTCATCAAAATACTGCATATTAAACCCACCAAGATGGCAAGAATAATGCTGATGATTGAGATTTTAAGTGTCGTCAGCGTTGCCGAAACAAACTGAGGCATCACACTGTAGATATATTGCCAATTCAAAGAAATCGTCCAGAATAATTATTTTATGCAATGTGCTAAAGCAGAAAAAATGATTTTGAACCATCTTACAGCGATATTTTTTTCTAAATAAATATGATTATCAGATAAGCTTTTCGATAAATATAATGGTCCGTCGTTGATTTTTTATAGAGAATATCGGGGGGACAATCAGAACAATAAAGCACAAGATTCGAAGTGATTAATCCACGTTCACCAACTCCAATTGCTCCATACACGCTGTACAAAAAATCACAGACTCATTGTCCAAGCTTTGAATTTGCAGTTCATAGACAAAGCCTGTCAAGGTTCGATTACAGCCATCACATTGCTGTAAATTAAAATGGCAAATGAAATCCACATGCTCATAGATATAGTATCCGTCTGTATATGCTGTCATGTGATCCCTTCAAAGCCAATATTCTGGTTGTCATTTTAAAGTTTTTAGCTCGAAAATTGGGCTTAGACAACTTGCTTCGCGACAAGAATAGACGCGTATAAATTCATAAATTATTTTGGATTAGCACACAATTTTCTGAGTATAATCATAAATTAATACTTAAATAAAAATGTAAAAAATGGGACATTATTCAACACTTTGGATTTCATCCGATCTCGATAGAATCACGGGTGAAATGGATGAAAATGAAACCTATCAAGAAGTTAAATACTCGATTCCATTATTTTGGTTAGCTTTATTTAAAGCTGAAGACATTCAACCTCTTCAAGATGAAGAAGGCTTAACCTATTACGTCTTTCGTGCAACAATCTTAAAAAGTTGTGAAACATTTAAATCTAGACTCAATATATGGTCAGCACTCTATAATGACGAAAAAGTAGAAATTTTAGCTCAAGCATTTTTACGATATTTACAACGCACTCCAACATTCTCAGTCGAACTTAACGTGACTGATATTATGGGAATGATGATTGATCCGTTTAGCATAGAGGCTAAAAATGAAATGCTGGATATGATCAATTTCATTGAAGAAAAACATCATGATCCCACAAGCCCATCACCATCAAGATATTGGCTTCTAAAATCTTTTGAGCTAAAAACACCACAACATCGATATTTAGATATAGACGGTTTTGGTGAGTCTTTACTGCCTTGTGTTGAAGTAGATATATGGTTAAATAGAAACGAAAAGTTAGATAATTCTATTGAAAATAAATTAAACAAATCTTTTGATGAAGCACATTTTTATCAAATACTCTTATCCAAAGAGGAAATATCATCAGACATCCCATTAAATTATAAACATCGGTTCTTATTTCTCACTCGAATCAAAAATAGAGAGCTACGCAAATGGCTCTTTCAAGTATTTTTCTTTAATGAAATCCTATTTTTCTCTTTATTGTGGCTTAGCCTATGTTTAAGTAGCATTTTTATGCTTTTTAACATTAAAACTATTTCCTATTTTGAGATAACTGGCATTGTTATTGGGCTTATTGCATTTAGCTATTTTATTTTTCGAAAAATTGTGAAGAGAATCAATATACTAAAAAACTAAAATTAGTTTATCAAATTACAGACACAAAAAAACCGCAATGAAGCGGTTGATTTACCATCCGAAGATGTTCAAGTTGGTGCGCTCAGAGAGATTCGAACTCCCGACCCCTTAGTTCGTAGCCAAGTGCTCTATCCAGCTGAGCTATGAGCGCAATACTTGTGTTGCCTAAAGGCGTTCGTTACATGTTGATTAACTTATTGGTGCGCTCAGAGAGATTCGAACTCCCGACCCCTTAGTTCGTAGCCAAGTGCTCTATCCAGCTGAGCTATGAGCGCGTCATAAGTAATCGTTGGCGGTGAGAGAGGGATTCGAACCCTCGATACAGTTACCCGTATGCATCCTTAGCAGGGATGTGGTTTCAGCCACTCACCCATCTCACCGTAACGAGCCGCCATAATACAAAGTTAAACCCGATTCGGCAAGTGATGATATTAAAAAAAATAGAGAAATTTACTCAATTAAATACTTTTTAAGCGTTTTTCATCATTTTGTTGTTTTTTTATGCTGCAAAATATTCATCATCTTAAAAAACATGCCCAATTTCTAAAAAAACCAAATTAAAAACACAATATTGCAATCAATTACGTGCAGTATTGCACGGTATGTCTTATGCTAATCCTATCTTCTGACTAGAAACCAAATACATCATGAAAAATTGGGTCGATCCTGAAGCCAAAGCTGAAGCTGAGCGTTACGACAATCCCATTCCAAGTCGTACACTGATCTTAGAAATCATTGAGCAAAAACAAGAAGCATTATCACATGCCGATCTTGTAGAACTGTTTGAAATTGTCGATCAGAAAAGTATAGATGCTTTAAGCCATCGTTTAAGTGCAATGGTACGTGATGGTCAGTTGATGAAAGATGGTTTTAAATATCAACTCATGGCAGATCAACCGACCCTTGATGCCACTGTGTATGTCAATGCAAAAGGCTTAGGGGTTGCCAGTCTGGATGGTAAAAAAGATGAATACCTGCTACCTGAGCGTGAATTACGCCAAGTCTTTCATGGTGACCGAGTAAAAGTTCAGCAAACCTCTGTCGACCGTAAAGGTAAAGCTTGGGGATATATCACCGAAGTGACTCAACGCCGAGTGAAGCAATTGATTGGTAAAGTTGCAGAATTTGATGGTGAGTACTTTATACAACCAGCCAATCCAAATGCACACCAACCCATTACCTTAGAAAAAGAACTCATTGAGCATGCCAAAGCCAAAGTGGGTGATGCTTTACGTGTAGAAATTGATGACTATCCTACTCGGGACGAATTTGCGACAGGTCATGTGATTCAGTCCATGGCGGATAAAGCAGATACTGAAATTATCATCCCACAAACCATTTTAGAATATGGTTTACCTTATGAATTCCCAGAAGAAGTCATCAAAGAGGCTGAAGCTTATAAAGAACCTTCAGCAAAAGATCGACAAGGGCGTATAGATTTACGTGATTTGCCACTAGTCACCATTGATGGTGAAGATGCTCGTGATTTTGATGATGCTGTTTATGCTGAAAAACGTGCAGGTGGTGGTTATCGTGTAGTTGTGGCTATTGCTGATGTCAGCCATTATGTGCGAATCGGTCAACCTTTAGATGATGAAGCACAAGAGCGTGGTACATCCGTGTATTTCCCTCACTATGTATTGCCGATGTTGCCTGAAGCATTATCAAATGGGTTATGTTCTTTAAATCCACATGTTGACCGTTTATGTATGGTCTGTGATTTAAATCTCAGCCGTGCAGGTCGGGTAACTAAATTTGAATTCTACCCATCGGTGATGCATTCAAAAGCACGATTAACATACACTCAAGTTGCACAATACTTAGATGGCGACAGCAATGCGATTCCTGAAGATCGTGATGTGCGTAAATCTGTCAATACACTTTACCAATTATATGAAACATTAAAAGGTTTACGTGCACAGCGTCATGCAATGGAATTTGAAACCGTTGAAACGTACATGACCTTTGATGAATTAGGTGGAATTAAAGAGATTTTACCGCGCACTCGAAATGTTGCACACAAACTGATTGAAGAATGTATGTTGCTCGCCAACGTTGCCGCAGCAGAATATTGTTTAAAAAATGAAGTCCCTATGCTGTACCGTGTGCATGAAGCACCAGAGTTTTCACGCATTCAAAAAGTCAAAGACTTTGTCAAATTACTTGGTCTTAAATTCCCTGATCAGCCGACACAGGCGGACTATCAAGCTGTTATTGAAGCGACCAAAGATCGTATTGATGCGCCAAGTATCCATGCAGTGTTGTTACGTTCAATGATGCAAGCTTATTATGGACCAAAAAATGTAGGTCACTATGGTTTGGCTTATGAAGCATATACTCATTTTACCTCACCAATTCGTCGCTACCCTGACCTGCTCTTACATCGTGCGATTAAAGCCAGTTTAACCAACAAAAAGTATCCACTTTCAGGTGCGGCGTTAGAAGATGCAGGTGAACATTTCTCTGCAACTGAACGTCGTGCAGATGAAGCTTCTCGTTCTGTTACTTCATGGTTGAAATGTCACTATATGCAACAGCATTTGGGTGAAGAGTTTGTTGGTGTAATCAGTGCAACGGCTGAGTTTGGATTATTCATCACCTTAAAAGACTTGTATGTCGATGGTATGGTGCATGTGAGTCAGTTGGGCGATGACTATTTTGTTTATGATCAAGTGAGCCAAACTTTAATTGGACAAAACCGTGGACAAGTTTTTGGTCTAGGTGATGAAGTGAAGATTAAGGTTGCTGGCGTCAATCTGGATGAGCGTAAGATTGATTTTGAGTTGTTGCAACAACTGTCTCATGCAGGTCGTGCGATTCGCAGTCGTGCTCCACGTGTTGCCAAACCAACAGCAAAAGAAGAAGTTTTCTCTGAGCGTCCAAACAAGGCTAAATCTGAATCTGATCGTTCAAATGTCAGTGAAGATGGAGAACGCCCCATTCGAAAGAAAAAAGCCAAAGGAAAACCCAGCTCTTACAGTAAAAAATCTGGAAAAAGTGCTGCAACTCAGCCTGAAACAAAGGCTAAAGATAAAGTGAAGAAAAAGGTAAAAAAGAAAAAGTCGAATGCGAAAGCAAAAGATGAATAATTTTTTAGGAAGCCTTACTTTGTAAGGCTTCTTTTGATTAATTGAGTCACTTTATCATTCAAAATATGCAAAATAAAAATATAAAATCTATTGTTTGTTTGATCTATATTTATATGCTCGTCAGTGCGATCTGGGTTAAATCAAATGCAAGCTTTTTACTTAACCCTAAGTTAGATATTGCATTATTGGTGCTTTGTGCAGTACTCACGATAATTGCTACAATTTTAATTTATGTTTTTAGAAAAAATATCAAACAAATTGATCCTTTAAATATAATTTATGATCCAGAAAAAGCTTTTAATTTATTATGGTTACCCCTACTTATTTTCTTTTTTATTGATTGCCAAGTTTCTGGAATTGTTCCTATAGCATATACCTCACTTTTGGGAGAACAGAAACTGATAAATGTTCAAACACATACCATTTATAAATCAAATCGCCGTAATTTTTTCACGTGTAATTATCAATTGGGTATCAATGATCATTCTAATGAATTTCTAAATCTCTGCATTTCAGAAGATTTCTATAACAAATTTAAGGATCAGCAAGAAATTCCGACTCAACTTATTGTCGTTGAGTCACCATTAGGCTCTTTAATTACTCACATTAAAGTATTTAGTCACGGATGATTCCATTCGTTAAAATTGAAATGTTCAATATGCGTTTACTCTATAATTATTAAATAAGAATAGCCCAAGAAGCAAAGTTATGAAAATTAAAACCACCATGTCACTTGCAACACTGTTACTCAGCTGTGTAGCTTCTGCTGAAACCATCACCTTTAAAACTCAAACGATTCCTTCAAAATACACAAACTTTTCAGGAACTATTCCTTTTATCCAAGGCAAAGGCTTTGAAAAAATCAATCAACAGATCCAGCAAGAACTTTTAGCAGATGAAACGTCTCGAATTGATTTTAGTTCAGAGCAGGTTTATCAAAATCACGATTATTTAAGTATTCATATCCATTTAGAGATTGAAGGTGGTCGAAGTTATTATCGTGAAAAATACTATGTGATCGATTTAAAAAAGAAACAATTCGTGACTTTGCCACAATTACTCAAAAAATATCAATTGTCCGCAAGCCAAATTTCAAGTGAGATTGCCAAACAACTTGATCCATGTATTGAGCAACAAAAATCAGCAATCGCTGAGACTTGTGACAGCGCAGATCTGCAATATCTATATCGAGACTATGCAGAAGATCGAAAGATCATTGATCTAAAAAAAGCAGATGGTTTTTATCTGAACAAAGATATTTTAGGCATTAGTTTCGATGCTGGACCATTTTCTGTACCTTTCGAATACAACATCAAAACCAAACAGTTAAACTAAGCACTGTGTTAATTTTATTGTTATACCTTGATTTCGCCACTTAAAAGCCCTACATCTATCTATAACTTTAGAATTGATATGGCATAAAGCATATGACATTAGAAAAGGCAACTTTGCCTGTCCCCCAATTTGATCAAATCACCTTAGATCAACTTCAACACAATATTGAACAAGCCATTCAAAATGGTCAAAACTTTTTAAACGAATTGACTCAAGTTCCTGAAACGATTCAGCAACAACTTACAGTGATTGAAACGGTAGATACACTTGAAAACAATATGAGTGAATCTTGGGGAATTTTGTCACACCTCAATGCGGTCATGAACAATGCCGAAACACGCGAAGTGTATCAAGCCTTATTACCAAGCCTCAGCGAATACTACACTCAGCTTGGTCAACACTTTGCTTTGTTTCAGACCTATCAAAATGTCTATGACAACTCTATTTTTGCTGACTTATCAGCAGCTCAACAGAGTGCAATTAAACTCGCGCTTCGAGACTTTAAGCTTTCAGGTGTCGCTTTAGAAGGTCAAGCCAAAAAACGCTATGCTGAAATTTCAGCACGTCTCTCACAACTCTCGTCAGACTTTTCAAATCATGTTTTAGACTCGACCCAAGCATATAGTAAAGTTTTAACGACAGACCAGTTAAAAGGTTTACCGCAAAGTAGCATCGAATTGCTCAAACAATATGGACAGCAACGTGAGTTAGACCAACCTGTTGCTACTTTAGATATTCCATCCTATTTGGCGATCATGACCTATGCTGATGATCGGGCTTTGCGTGAAGAGCTTTACCATGCCTACGTAACACGTGCATCTGATCAAGCAATTGACACACAGTTTGACAATGCGCCGGTCATGGTTGAAATCCTGAGCTTACGTCAGGAGATGGCAAAGCTTTTAGGTTTTGACAATTATGCTGAATATTCACTTGCATCAAAAATGGCACCCGATGTTGCCACTGTAGATCAATTTCTTGTGGATTTAGCAGAACATGCGCGCACTCCAGCATTAAAAGAAGTTGATGAACTCAAAGCCATCGCTCAACAAGATGGTATCGATGAACTGAAAGCCTGGGACAGTACCTACTATTCTGAGAAACTTAAGGTTCAACAGTTCAATCTTTCTCAAGAAGATTTAAAACCTTACTTCCCTGCACCTAAAGTCATTCAAGGCTTATTCAATGTTGTAAAACGCTTGTATGGTATCCAAGTGATTGAGCGTGAAGCTCCACTTTGGCATAAAGATGCACACTACTATGAGCTAGAAGATAAAGGGACTGTAATAGGTGGATTCTATTTTGACCTTTATGCCCGCAATGGTAAACGTGGTGGTGCATGGATGAGTGGCTTCCGGTCACGTATGCAAACCGAAACAGGTTTACAAAAACCAATTTGCTATATGGTTGGAAATTTCACCCCTCCTGTAGGTAATCAACCTGCGTTATTAACACATGATGAAGTGAATACCTTATTCCATGAGTTTGGTCATGGCTTACATCACATGTTAACCGAAGTGGATAATATCGCAGTTGCAGGAACACACGGTGTGGCTTGGGATGCAGTTGAATTACCAAGTCAATTTATGGAGTTTTGGACCTGGGACCGTGAAAGTTTAGCTTTAATCAGTGAACATATCGAATCTAAAGATACACTGCCCGATCACCTGCTTAAAGCATTGTTGGATGCACGTTTCTTCCAATCAGGTATGCAAACGTTACGTCAAATCGAATTTGCTTTATTTGACTTAACCATTCACAAGCTCACTCCTGCACTGAATGCAGAACAGATCCAAGCGACTTTAGATGATATTCGCCATAAATATGCAGTGTTAGCAACTGCACCTTATAACCGTTTCCAAAATGGGTTCAGTCATATTTTTGCAGGAGGTTATGCTGCAGGCTATTATTCCTACAAATGGGCTGAAGTTTTAGCCAGTGATGCTTTTGACCGTTTTGAAAATGAAGGTGTTTTTAACACCCAGACTGGACAAGAATTTCGTAAGGCAATTCTTGCAGTTGGCGGAAAAGATACAGCACTTGACGCATTTATCAATTTCCGTGGTCGTGAGCCAAAAATAGATGCATTATTGCGTCATCAAGGTTGGACGAATAGCTAAAAAAACGCTTAAACTAACGGTCAAAATTGTTTAAAGTGTGGTGGGTGTATGAATATTAAACGTCGTTTCATTGCTGGTGCAAAATGTCCGAAATGTGAAGCGATGGATCGTATTGTAATGCTCACCCAAGGCGATGCTGAATGGATTGAATGCATCGAGTGTGGTTACTCTGAAAATCGCCCTACTCATGTAGATGCGCCTGAAGAGCCAGCCATACCTGATGAAATTGGGGTGATTCAATTCAAGCCTCGCTCTTCAAAATAAATTGGATCTTATAAAATGTATGTAGAAGAAAGAAATAATTCAAAATTAATGTGGATCATTGCAGGTGGCTTAATAGCGGTTATTTTATTAATTGCAGGTTTTTTCTGGTTGAATCATTCATCTGAAACGGCACAAAATAATGAGCAAATTCATCAAACTGCACCTGCCAAAAAAGTACCAGAAACTGCTCCAGTTACCGCACAGCCGGCTGAGCAAAGCACTTCTGCAACCAATGTGGAATTAGTCAATGAAACGATTTTAAAAGATAAAGTCCCAGAGAATGCCAGTTTGGCAAAAGAGGAAGTTGCCAAGTTAGAAGACATTCAAAAACAATTGGATGATCAACAGCAGAACCTCACCTCTCAACATGCGGATGCA
Source organism: Acinetobacter sp. WC-743 (assembly GCF_000335555.1). Classification (NCBI taxonomy): domain Bacteria; kingdom Pseudomonadati; phylum Pseudomonadota; class Gammaproteobacteria; order Moraxellales; family Moraxellaceae; genus Acinetobacter; species Acinetobacter sp. WC-743. Next base: position 19,931 of record NZ_AMFQ01000099.1, read on the forward strand.
GATCAATTGATTAAGTTGAAAGAAGAGCAAATTAAAATATTAGAACAACAACTTGCTGCTCAAAAGCAATAAAGCGGTGGATTCATAAAAGCCTAAACAAACACACTGTTTAGGCTTTTTTTATGGTCAATAAAATACATTTAAAGTGAGTCGAGTGACTGTTTATTTCGTTTGCCCCATTGAATCGGTTTTTGCACCATTTGTGCCAATAAAATTCCACACAATGTCAGACCACCACCAACCAAATGGAAAACTTGCAGCTGTTCTCCGAGCAACGCCACTGCAATCAAAGCAGTAAAAATCGGCAATAAATTCATAAAAATACTATTCTTATTCGGTCCTAAATGCCTTACCCCCTCAATCCATAAATAAGACAACAAAATAGACGAGAAAATGCTGGCATATAAAATTAAAGGAATGGTGTGTTGATTCAACTGCATTTGAGAAGCAGGTAAAAAAATGAAAAAAGGTAAAACATATAGGATTGCAAAAGTAGACATCACAAAATTTGCTTGCCACGCAGGGATCGGCATTTTCCAACGCTTTAACAGGACGCCATATAGCGCATAACCGATTGATGCAATAAGCATCAAGGCATCACCAAGATGCATACCTTGAGTAAACACCTGAGCAATATGTCCATGACTCAATAAGTACAAAATACCATAAAAAGACAATAAGCCCCCGATCACCAAACCATAACTCACCTGATCTTTTAAAATCCAAGTACTTAAAATAATTGTCAATAAGGGAATCAGCGCTGTGACAATCGACATATTGGTTGCGGTCGTGGTAGCAGCAGCCTGATAAGATAAAAACTGAAATAATGAGACTGATAGAAAGCCACCTAAAGCCAAGTGCTTCCAGTATTGAGCAATGACTTTACGATTTTTCCATGTCGGAATCAGAACAAAAGTACTCATCACAGCCAATGCAAAGACCAATCGATAAAATGTAATCGCTATCGGTGAAATTGCATGGCTCGCCATTTTGGACACAATGACATTTCCAGCCCAAAACAAAATGGCAAACAAGGGATAGAAATATGCTTTTTGGAACATAAGCTTCTGCCTATACAGAAAGAAGCAATCATGTTAAAAAATATTGATTTCGAGCTTGTACGACAAAATGACAAAAATTATCGAGAAAAGGACACTTTATTTATGATAGGCACAGGGTCATATTGAAAATAAAACCAAACATTCAAATATGGAGGTAGGTCGTTGGGCAATAATTACGATCATGGATTTTTAGATTATCCTGTATATGCATTTACTGAAAACTATAGTCACGGTCATGTAGAAGATTGGCACAGCCATGATCGAGTTCAGCTCATTCATACGCTTACTGGTGTGATTCGAGTACAAACCACAGAGGGAACTTGGGTTACACCTCCTGGACGTGGCGTATGGATTCCTGCCTATCAGCTTCATGCCTTGCACATCAGTGGTGATGTACAAGCCTATGGCGTATTTATCGAACCTGATGCACGTGATCAATTGGTGAATCATTGTCGTGTCGTGAGTATTTCTCCACTGCTCAAAGAGTTGATTCGTCATGCCATGCAGATTCAAAGCCCAATTCAGCCACACAGTCGAGAACAGCGATTACTTGAGTTGATTTTAGATGAAGTGGCACTACTAAATGTACTGCCTTTTAACTTGCCCGAACCGCAAAATATTAAACTGCAAAAACTTTGCGTTGCTATTAAAAATGATCTGGCTCAGGATTGGAGCTTAGCGCATGCCGCAGCACTTTTGCATATCAGCCCCAAAACCCTTACACGACATTTTCAAAAAGAAACCCAAATGCATTTTAGTCATTGGGTTCGCCAAGCCCGCTTGATGCAAGCAATGATTGATCTCGCAATGAATAAGTCAATTTTCAATGTTGCTTTAGATTTAGGTTATGACAGTGCAAGTGCTTTTAGTGCCATGTTTAAACGAGAGACCAGTTTAACGCCCAGTGAATATATTCAACAGTTTCAGTCTGACTCACTCTAAACACGGTCATCAAGTTTTAGCACCATCATCGACATAACGACTACAGCTATTTATAAATGTTCGCTTTAACTTTTTTGCTCAAATATATCAGCACTTAAAAGCTGTAATTTCTCCACATAATACATACCATCAAAAAAAGCGCCCTAAGGCGCTTTTTAATTGTGGTCATTACTTCGCACTATACCAATCAAATAGATTAAATAAGTAAGGTGCATAGGTCACGATCATTAAGGCAGAGAACAAGACCACGATTGGTAAGATCCAACGCTCATAACGATAATAGAAGCTGGTATATTTTGCTTTCGCTTCAGCGTCAGCGGCGGCGACTTCAGCATCGCCCACAGAGAGCCTCGTCAGCAAATGATTCAGTGCAACTGGTGGCGTCACATAACCGAACTCGAATGCAACCAATACAATCATCCAGAAGTGGATTGGATGGATACCATTATCAAATGCAACTGGCGCAATCGTTGCAGCAACAAGAATCACCGCACCGAATGGATCTGTCGTCATCCCGATCATTGCAAGCAATAACGCCATAAAGCCAAGCGTTACCAAGATACTGCCCAGATGCGTTGGAACCATGGTCACGATTTCGCTACGCTCAATCAAACCACCCACACTTGCAGACAATGCCATCAGGATAATCAGCGCACCAATATGTCCTACACTCTCAGAGGTCGCAAAACGAATCGCACTGCGGAAACCACGCTTAGTTTCTGCGGTATCTCCATGCTCACGTAAGTACTCTGAATTCTTTTCATGTTCCAGTGCAAGTGCTTTATTTGGATTTTCCGGAATTGGTAATTTATTGCCAAATAATTTATCAAACAAGATAAATGCCAACAGCATGATTGGAAGAATAACAGGTGCAGTAAACTCATCCATTTGCGTGTCTAAACCGAACTTATAGAAGCCGATCACAACTGCAACAATCAAAATATATGGGATCACAGGTAAGAATGCCCGCAACATACCTGGAACTGCAACTTTTGGTGAGTTAATGCGGAATTTATTCTCTGCAAGGAACAATGACACCCCGAGGAAAATAAATGCAGTTAACCAGAATACATAGATACCGTGATCAAATAACTCATCAGAAGTGACATGACGGCTATCAAGCATCGAAATTAAAATCACCAACAGACATGGACGTAATACCACACCCAATGAACCTGACATTGCTGAAACAGCCAATGCATATTGACGGCGTGCACCAGAATTCCATACTTCTTTATAGATGATCGCACCCGCGGCAACAACGAAGATACCCGATGCGCCAGTATAGGCTGTAGGAATTGCAGCACCAATCAAAATGATCCAAGTCAATGTTTCTGGCGCCAAGTTCCATGGGCGTAAAATCGCCAAGAACAAGTCCATGACTCGGGTTTGAGTCAGTAACATCCCCGCCCAAATGAACAGCGCTAAGTTCAGGAAGATATTAGAGAACTCAGTCAATAAGCCAAGGTAAATCCCTTGTCCCATTGGATAGTCCATAAAGAATGTAAAGGCAATACCCGTTACAATCGCCATGAAGGCATATAAAGGAATGCTGAGCAGTGCCAGTCCAAAATTCCCACCTTCTTCGGCTGTTTCAGGTGTGCGGAATAATTTATACAGGCTAATCACGGTGAGGACGGTAAATAGAATCATCCACAACCAGTAGACACCGATGGTTTCCAGTGTAGATTCTACACCTGAGTTTTGTACGGAACGATACTGGCTAATTACCGAGAAACTGAGCAATGCATTACCAAGCACCATTGCAACGTTATAAACTTTAAAATCAAGTTTGGTTCGTGCAGGGCGTAAACCAATATGATGCATTTTTAATGATGCTGTGATTGCAGCAATCACCACCATTAAAATTAAAATCAGGACGCGATGTTCAGAGCCCCATTTCAATATCCAGAAAAAGCCCGTTTCCATTGAACGATAAGTACGAATGGATGGATGATCTTCCATATGCTTCATTGACTTATCATAGAACGCATATTTTTGTTCACAATCAGTCTGGGCTGAAACAAATGACGCTCGGACATCCGCCTCAGGTGTTAACCCGAAAAACGCAGCATCAGGATCACTGGCTTCCTGTTGCATTTTTTCTTTTACCAGCTTATCGATGTCTAGATTGCGATCACATGAAGGTTGTTTTGGTTCGGCACGTAAAAAGGAATATTGCATTCCTATTTTTTCGTCTCCATACAGGCGTTCGCCTAAACGGAGCATTTGCCCATGGATCATATCCCCTGTCCCAATAATCAAGGTCAGCAGGAGTAGAATAAGGATGGAAAAGGTTGAGAACCACTCATTCCAGAGATAACTGAGTAGACCTAATCCCGATCTATTATTTACAGGTTCTTGCATTGTTATTCCAGTTTTAAAACCACTATGCAATTGCTTGCATAACTTATCTTTATTATTAGGTCAGAGGTAAAATCCTTTACCAATACCCATTCCTATCGGTACATCTTAAATTTGCCGTAATTTTCCTAGAAAAAACATGACAAAGATTAATTTTTTTGGCGACCTTTTTGTCAACTCACCTCTAAATTTATAATTTAATATGAGAAAAAATCAGTGTTTATCTATTATTCTTACTAAAATACGCTGAATGCCTGAAGAATCAAGAACAAAAGCAGATCAAAATTAATCAATTGTAAGAAGTTAATATTTTTGTCTCCACTTACAATATTACTTATTCTTTAAAACATTAAAATGAAAAACCAAAGTTAAAATTGAACAAATACTGCCAAAAATGACACCTAGTAAATGAGCCTGCGTCAATACAGGATGACCAATCAATTGTTCTGTTTGTAGAGCGCCAAAGCGATATTCCCAAGCTATTTTTCCAAGGATGAGTAAGAGTAGCAATGCAGCAAATTTATGTTCCTGTGGTTGTTGCAAACTCACAATTGCACAAAAAATAAATAAACCATGCAAAACACCTGACAAGCCTGCATAAGCGAAAATCTGAGGATAAAATAGATAGAAACAAAGACTGAGTAAAGGTGATAAAACCAGCAATAATAAGATTAAGACTTTTTGTTGAATGTTGGGAAATAGCAAAGGGAGACATGCCAAAGCCAACACATTTAAGCCATAATGAATCCATCCCACATGTACCCAATGCCCTGTCCACCAACGCCAAGGTTGAGTCAGAAATAAGTCTGATTGATAAATCAAGGTATTTTGAAAAAGCTGAAGAACTGCAAAAAAAGTGATGCTTAAACCAATAAACCAAAAATTCTCATTATGCTTCTGTTGGACCATACGACACCATAAAAAAGAAGAGCTATTGCTCTTCTTTGATTCTAACCAATCTATTCATTAGAAAGAAAATGAATGTTATGGATTATTTGCGGGTTCTTCTGTAGATGGAGCAGGATCTTCTGTTGGCGCAGGTAAGTCATTGAATAACTCGTCATCACCAGAGGAAGCTTGTTCATCCCAGAAAGTAGACATACCATCATCTGGCGCACGTACACCTGTGTTTTCAGTCCAGTAACGATCTGCGATACCTTGGATCATCTGACCTGCCATACCATCTAACAATCTAAATTCAGGGTTAACAGGCTTATCATCAGCACGAGATGCAGCATAAGCTTTTAACGCAGATCGCAATTTTGCGTCATCACCGCTGGCTTGAGCAGCCACAGCATTCATTGCAAATGCCAAACGAACGCCTTTTTGTTCTGCAATTTGCATAGATTGTTGTAAGGTTTGTGTCGGATCTGGCTTACCATCTCCTGCACCTGGTAACAAGATCCAAATTACAGCACGGGTCGCCATTGGCGCACCCCAGAATTTGTTATTGTCTAAACATGTCATACCACGTTCAACTATTGCAGCAATATCTTTAGGCACATTCACTGCACCGCCAGAGTTAATATCATTGGTCATAGCCTGCAAGCCACTCAGTAAACCAATGAGATAGATGGTTTGATCTAAGTCCTTACGCATGGTTGGACAAGAGTCACCCAAGGTATATTTATATTTGGCTTGCCAACGTTCTGCAAATAACTGATAACCCGTGTATTGGCGTTCTGCTGCCAATGCTGCCCAGCGCTTTTGTTCTACACGCGCATCTTGCGCTTCTGTGACTTTACCGTCTTTGGAAGCACGTAAATATCTGAGTTCAGCATCCAAGGCGCGATTTTCTGCACACATTCCCGCAGCGGAATAGAGTAATACTGCCATACGGGTTGGATCTGCCCCCATATCTTTAGTTGCCATGATTGCTGGAGTTAATGCATTGCCAGAATTACACGCCATATCAGTATCATTTCCCGCCAAAATTGGTGGAACGATATGCTTTTCACTAAATCCAAGTGCAACATTGGCGCCTGATTTAACGACATATGAGCATCCTGATAATACAGACGAAGCAATCACAGCGGTCAGCATCAATTGACCAAATTTACGGGCCTTAGACATACTCCTGTCCTCTATATAATTGTGTTTATATCCTTTTTAAATAACAATATCAGATGCATTCTCTGAATAAAAGAGTAATTGCTCTAATTCTATCTGAACAATTTGACAGACTTCCTTGTGTATTCAATTGACCTGATCTTTTTTTTATAGAAATTTTAGGCAAAAAAAAGTAGCATTGCGACGGTTCAGCACATGCTACTTATTAAAAGGTAAACTCTATTGAGAGAGCTTATTGGTTTTAAACTTACTCGCGTTAACTTTGTTATCGTGAGCCTTTTCAATCTGTTCCCTCAGCATAGTTCCTAGTCTTCCAAATATAATTGCAAGCATGATTGCAACCACTAAGAACCAAAACGTATGAATTTCACCCATTTGGAAATTCCTCCTCGCTGTTGGTATTTTTAATTTACAGGTAGAAGTATGTTTTTGAAGAGATAATTGTCAGACAATTGCTGAATTGCACAATTTTTTATCCTTTTGGTCTAACAATGTGAACTAGATTGCCATTTTTTTAATTAAGAAATTGTTTTATCAGGATTAAATTTAACTTTAAAAATTTATATTTGTTAGACAATTATTGAAGTTTGACCCTAGATTTTAAAGATTTCCACGCCAAAATACTCATTTGATCCTGCCAAATAATCAAATTCGCATGTTTTTTTTCATTAAAATACACCACAACATAAAAACTATGATCAATCATGTGTTTGATCTGCACATGCTGTGCTTGTTGTAAATCCGTATATTGAATCACCCATTCAGCTAAATCCAATTGTGCCAAACTTTTTACCTGCCGATGTTTTCTCAACCATTTTAAACTGAGTAATCCCAACAACAGTAACAACAAACACAACCAAATATTCAAAATTTTCAGCCACAGAATAAACATCAATGCTAGGCATAAAAGCTGAAAACCCAGTGCAATCCGACTGGGTCTTAATTCATATCGCTGATGTTGACTTGATTCAGCCATGAACATAATGTTTTAACTTATTGATCAATACTCTTAACTCTGGACGTGGTGGTTCAGAAACCTCCATAAACCAATCAAGTAGGTCTGGATCTTCTTGATCAACCAATTCTTTAAATAAGGCTTTTTCTTGTGCATCCGCTTGTAAGTAATATTGTTTTACATAAGGGTCAAAATAAACATCAATCTCTTTTAGACCACGACGTGCGCGATAAATCACCTTACGCTCTTCTAAACTCATTTCTTCTGACATTTTTTACCCCAATGATTCAGTTCTGGCTTAGTTTACCTTATTCAACATTAATTTCGCGCTAAATTCTTTGAAATGACCAAATTCATCATTTAAAAATAAGTTTTGAGCATTCATCTCATTGCGGCAATTCGACATTTCACCTAATTTCAACTCACTAAAACTCATATGGATATTATAAAAATGCAATCAGGTGCAATTCGACCTCTAAGCAATATGTTGCCACGCCAATTATTTAATTCAGATCACGAGGCTTTTCGTGAAACTGTACGAAAATTTTATGAAAAAGAAGTTGTACCGAATATTGCAAAGTATGAGCAACAACAACATGTCGACCGTGACTTGTGGAATAAGGCTGGTGAGCTGGGTTTACTTTGTGCAACCATGCCTGAAGAATATGGTGGTTATGGAGTAGATCGCCTATACAGCATGATCTTAATTGAAGAACAAGCCTATGCGATGGATTCTTCAACTGGCTTTTCTCTACATTCAGATATCGTTGCCAACTATATCAATAATTTTGGTAATGAAGCGCAAAAGAAACATTGGTTGCCTAAAATGGCATCTGGTGAAACCGTCACTGCAATTGCAATGACTGAACCGGGTACTGGATCTGACTTACAAGGTGTTCGCACTACAGCCGTTCTGGATGGTGATGAATATGTCATCAATGGTTCTAAGATCTTTATTACCAATGGTTATCTTTGTGATATGGCAATTGTGGTCTGTAAAACAGGCAATTCTGATAAAGGTTCGGCAAACCTATCCTTAATTATCGTTGAAGCAGACCGTGCTGGATTTACCAAAGGCAAACCCCTCAATAAAATTGGGATGAAAGGTCAAGACACTTGTGAATTGTTCTTTGAAGATGTGCGAGTCCCGAAAGAAAACCTTTTGGGTATGGAAGGTATGGGCTTCATCATGCTCATGAAAGAGTTGGCTTGGGAACGTATGTTGGTGGCAATTATTTGTCAGGCGGGTGCAGAAGCCGCACTGGCGCATACCGTTCAATATACCAAAGATCGTAAAGCCTTTGGTAAACCGATTGGTGCATTTCAGAATACCCGTTTCAAACTTGCAGAAATGCGCACAGAAATTGATTTCTGCCGTGCTTATCTTGATCGTTGTATGGAATTACAACTTCAAGGAAGCTTAGGGGTCGATGCTGCAGCAGCGGCAAAATATAAAATTTCTGAACTATTTTCAAATGTTGTCGATGAATGTCTACAATTGCATGGTGGCTATGGCTATATGATGGAATATCCAATTGCTCGTGCATATATTGATAATCGTGCAAATCGGATTTATGCAGGAACCAATGAAATTATGAAAGAACTCATTTCACGTTCCTTATAATTGAAATGTTCTAATCAAGGAGCTTCGGCTCCTTTTTCTATAGCCAAGCTTTTTATAATTAAATTTTATCATCACATAAAAAAGGAGCTTACGCTCCTTTTTATTTCCAAATTAAATCAGGAAACCAGTTTAGGCTTTTTTGCTGCTTGCGCTTCCCGTTTGTGAAACTTTAAAACCCCATCATCAAACTTGGCATTTTTAAGCTCTTTACGATCTGCAAGATAATTATTGGTCACTTTCCAAGGCGCATGCTTACCTTGTTTTGGCATAACGTCCGCAGCACGTGCGATATAGCCCGAGCTTAAGCTACCCATCACAGTATCTTCCATTAACTCTGTTGCATCACCTTGAGGAATCACTTCATCATAGCCTTTCTTGTCCATATAATTGACCAGACGACAGATATATTCTGCTGCAATATCAACTTTCAATGTCCATGATGCGTTGATATAACCAATAATCATCGCCATGTTTGGCACATCGCTGACCATTACACCCTGATACAACATATGTTGAGAAGTATTCATTGGCTTATTATCAATAGTAGCTTTAATACCACCTAAAATTTGAATTTCTAAACCTGTTGCCGAAACAATGATGTCTGCATCTAAATGCTTACCAGACTTGAGCTGAATACCTGTTTCAGTGATTCTTTCTATATGATCGGTTTCCACACTGGCTTTACCCGAACGTAAGGTTTTAAATAAATCACTGTCTGGAACGACACATAGACGTTGATCCCAAGGATTATAACTAGGTGTAAAATGCTTAATATCTGTTGTTGAGCCTTTTAACTGACGTTCAATTCGATTCAGTAAAAAACTTCTAACAATTTTTGGTTGGCTCTGTGCCAAAGCATATAAACCACGTTGAATACCAATGTTACGTGCGCGAGTCAATTTATAGGCAATATCTTCTGGTAAAACTTTACGCATCTTGTCATAAACAAAATCAATTGATGGAATAGACGCAACATAAGTCGGTGAGCGTTGTAACATGGTCACATGACCTGCTCCACCTTTAGCCATTGCAGGAACTAAAGTAATGGCAGTTGCCCCACTACCAATAATCACTACTTTTTTACCTGTGTAATCTAAGTTTTCTGGCCAAAATTGTGGATTAACGAATTCACCTTTAAAATCATTTTTACCTGGATAGTCGGGTTGATACCCTTGATCGTAATTATAATAACCTGTACAGCCAACTACGAAGTTTGCGACCCAAGTTTGTAATTTTTGATTTTCATCTTCAATTTCTACAATCCATTTTTTAATTGAAGAATCATAATTTGCAGTACGCACACGATGATTAAAATGAATTTTATCTTTTAACTTAAACTCTTCAACAACTTCTGCAACATAACCTTTGATTGATGCGCCATCAGCTAATACATTGGCTTTTTGCCATGGTTTAAAATTAAAACCAAATGTAGACATATCTGAGTCAGAGCGAATACCAGGATATTTAAATAAATCCCACGTACCACCGAAGCTTGCACGACGTTCAATAATTTCAAATGAACGTTGTGGCGAGTTTTTAGAAAGATGTGCAGCAACACCGATACCAGAGATACCTGCGCCAACGATAAGAATATCAACTTGCTTTTCCATGTTCTTTTTATAACCTTTTTAAGAGTACATTTTTATTAAAGCATAAATTTGACAATACGCAATGTCAAGTTTGAATTTTTCTGACGAAATTTATGTCAATTGAGGACAAATTCAAAAAATTGTCTAACAATACAGGCACAAAAAAAGGTCGGTGAGACACCGACCTTTTTCGAACAACCGATTGTTCTATGACGTAAGTAATTAGTTTACTTCACGATCCACAAGCTCTACATAAGCCATCGGCGCAGCATCACCTGCACGGAAACCAGCTTTAAGAACACGTAGATAACCGCCGTTACGTTCTTTGTAACGAGGGCCAAGAACGGTAAATAATTTACCAACTGTTGCTGCTGAACGAGTACGAGCAAACGCTAAACGACGGTTTGCTACAGTATCGTTTTTAGCTAAAGTGATTAAAGGCTCAGCTACACGACGTAATTCTTTTGCTTTAGGCACAGTCGTTTTGATTAACTCGTGCTCAAACAAAGAATTCGCCATGTTTTGGAACATCGCTTTACGATGGCTGCTGGTACGGCCTAATTTCACACCACTATTACGATGACGCATGGTGATAGTCCTACTTAATTAACGGCTACGATAGGCGAAACGATCGTCCATACGGAGACTAGCTGGTGGCCAGTTCTCTAAACGCATGCCGAGCTGTAAGCCCTTAGAAGCCAGAACATCTTTGATCTCAGTAAGCGATTTCTTACCAAGGTTAGGAGTTTTAAGCAACTCAACCTCAGTACGCTGTACTAGATCACCAATGTAGTAAATATTTTCTGCTTTCAAACAGTTAGCAGAACGAACAGTAAGCTCTAGATCATCAACTGGACGAAGCAAGATTGGATCAACTTCTTCACGTGGCTCTTGAGCAACTGGAGCTTGATCTTTCTGAAGATCAACAAAAATTGCAATTTGTTGTTGCAAGATTGTTGCCGCTTTGCGGATCGCTTCTTCAGGATCTACTGTTCCATTTGTTTCAAGATCAATGATCAGCTTATCAAGGTCAGTACGTTGTTCTACACGAGCGTTTTCAACTGTGTAAGACACACGTTTGATTGGGCTATAAGAAGCATCTAACTGTAGACGACCTACAGGACGCGTTTCACCTTCAGGGAAACGTGAGTCAGAAGTTTCATAACCACGACCTTGAGAAACTTTCAAGCGCATTTTTAATGAGCCTGAAGCACTTAAAGTACCGATCAAATGTTCAGGGTTAACCACTTCAACATTATGCGGTAAGCGAAGATCAGCAGCAGTTACATCGCCAGGACCTTGCTTTTCCAATGTTAAATATGCTTCGTTTTGATCGAACAGCTTAATAGACAATCCTTTTAGGTTCAGCAAGAGCTCGACGATGTCCTGCTGCAAGCCTTCTAAAGTACTGTACTCGTGCTCGACACCCTCTATTTCAACTTCTACCACAGCAGCGCCAGGTAAAGAAGACAATAGGATGCGACGTAAAGCATTACCAAGAGTATGACCGAAGCCACGCTCTAATGGTTCAAGAATCACTTTTGCCGAGGTCCCGCTTGCCGCTTCGACCTTGATCGCTTGCGGAGTTAGAAACTCGTTTGCAGTACGCGTCATTATTGCTACCTCAAGGATTATTTAGAATACAATTCTACAATCAAGCTTTCGTTGATTTCAGCAGGTAAATCAGAACGATCAGGTGCAGCTTTAAATGTACCTTCAAGTTTTGAATGATCTACGTCAATCCAAGCAGCTGTGCCACGTTGAGCAGCTAATTCAATTGCGTTTTTGATACGTAATTGTTGTTTAGCGCTTTCGTGAACTGCAATCACGTCACCCGCTTTAACTTGGATAGACGCGATGTTAACACGACGACCATTTAAAGTGATTGAACGGTGAGATACCAGCTGACGAGCTTCTGCACGTGTAGAACCAAAACCCATGCGATAAACAACGTTATCGAGGCGGCTTTCAAGCAATTTCAACAAGTTTTCACCAGTTGCGCCTTTAACACGAGCAGCTTCTTTGTAGTAATTACTAAATTGACGCTCTAAAACACCGTACATACGACGTACTTTTTGTTTTTCACGTAATTGTAGTGAATACTCAGATTGTTTAGCACGGCTTTGGCCATGTTGACCAGGAGCTTTAGCAGATTTTTTTGTTTTGACGTCAAAAGGTTTAACGCCAGATTTTAATTGCAGGTCTGTCCCTTCGCGGCGAGAGAGTTTGCATTTTGGACCAATATAACGAGCCATGAATGTTTCTCCTTACACGCGACGTTTTTTAGGTGGACGGCAACCGTTGTGCGGAATCGGAGTCACATCGGTAATGCTGTTAATTTTATAACCCACTGCACCTAATGCACGAACCGCAGATTCACGACCTGGACCAGGACCTTTAACAAGGACGTCCAAGTTTTTCAAACCGTAATCTAAAGCAGCTTTACCAGCAACTTCAGCAGCTACCTGAGCAGCAAACGGAGTTGATTTACGTGATCCACGGAAGCCTTGTCCACCTGAAGTAGCCCAAGCCAATGCATTACCTTGACGATCAGTAATCGTAACAATGGTGTTATTAAAAGAAGCGTGAATGTGTGCAACACCTTCAGAGACGGTACGAGTGACCTTCTTGCGTGTGCGAGTATCTTTAGCCATCTTTTAGCTTCCAGAAATCTTATTTCTTAATAGGTTTGCGCGGACCTTTACGGGTACGTGCGTTAGTTTTGGTGCGTTGTCCACGAACAGGCAAGCTGCGACGATGACGAAGACCGCGGTAGCAGCCTAAATCCATTAAACGTTTAATGTTCATGGAAATTTCGCGACGTAAGTCACCTTCGGTAGGAACCTTAGCAACTTCAGCACGAATCGCATCAAGCTGAGCGTCATCTAATTCACGGATTTTAGTCGTAGTTGCAATACCAGCAGCAGCTAAGATGCTCTTAGCAGTGTGGCGACCAATACCAAAAATATACGTGAGAGAGATAACAGCATGCTTGTTATCCGGAATGTTTACACCGGCAATACGAGCCATTCAAATTTCTCCAAAAAGGCAGTAGAGATAATCAACCGCCCCACAAAAATCTTGAGGGGCGGATAATAACCTAATTAGCCTACTGAAATCAACAGGTCTTAATTAAATTAACCTTGACGCTGCTTATGACGAGGTTCTGCGCTGCAAATTACGCGAATAACCCCATTACGACGGATAACTTTACAGCTACCACAAATTTTCTTTACAGAAGCTTGTACTTTCATGATGAAACCTTCTAAGTGCGCTTATCCCTTAGGATGAGCAGTCGTTTTTCTCATTAACGATTGATTGTCATATTGATGCGAAGTGAGATGGGCTTGAAGCTGAGCCATAAAGTCCATCACAACCACAACCACGATAAGCAATGAGGTACCACCCAAATGGAATGGAATACCGAAAGAGCTTTGTAAAATCATCGGCATTAAACAGATGACCGTGATATAGATTGCACCAATAAACGTCAAACGATTAAGAATATGATCTAAGTAACGAGCAGTTTGCTCACCTGGGCGAATACCAGGTACGTAAGCTCCACTGCGTTTCAAGTTCTCTGATACTTCTTTCGGGCTAAATACAAGCGCCGTATAGAAATAACAGAAAAAGATAATTAACGCACCGAAGAGCACTAAATACAACGGTTGTCCAGGCGATAATACCAATGCCAAATCTTGTAGGCTACGTTTTACAATTCCTGCATTTGGATCAGCACTGCCTAACCATTGTCCTAAACTTGCAGGGAACAACAATAACGAACTTGCGAAAATTGCTGGAATTACCCCTGCCATGTTGATTTTCAATGGCAAATGCGTTTGCTGTGCAGTAAATACACGACGACCTTGCTGTTTTTGTGCATAGTTTACAGGTATGCGACGTTGAGCTTTCTCAATAAACACAATTGCGGCTAAAACAGCAACTGATAGCAATCCAAATACAGCCAAACCAATAAGACTGGATTGACCATTATCTACCGAAGTAAATGCTTGAATCACTAAGTTCGGTAAACCAGCAACAATACCTGCAAAGATAATCATTGAGATACCGTTACCAACACCACGTTCAGTAATCTGCTCACCTAACCACATCAGGAACATAGTACCTGCAACCAACGATGTTAGTGCTGGAACGTAAAAAGCCAGTCCTGAAGTCAAAGTAATCCCTTGACTAATCAGACCAGCACACATCCCGATACCTTGAACCAATGCAAGCAATAGAGTGCCGTAACGCGTATATTGATTGATCTTACGCTTACCTTGCTCGCCTTCTTTCTTCAATGCTTCTAACGAAGGAACCACTGTAGACATTAACTGCACAATAATGGATGCAGAAATGTATGGCATGATCCCTAACGCAAGAATGGACATTCGTTCTAATGCTCCACCCGAGAACATATTAAACAAACCTAAGAAAGTACCTTCATTAGCTTTGAAAAAACGTTCTAGAGCAACATTATCAATACCTGGCAGCGGAATATGCGCTCCTAGTCGAAAGACCACCAATGCACCAATCAAGAACATTAATCGGCGAATAATTTCACGGTATTTCACGTGAAATGGCTGACCTTTCATCATGTTAACATGACCTGTAGAACTAGGAGACATAGTCACTCGCGATTACTCCTCGACTTTACCGCCAGCAGCTTCAACAGCAGCTTTAGCGCCTTTAGTCAATGCAACACCTTGAACAGTGAATGCACGAGTGATTTCACCAGAAAGAACGACACGAGCACGTATCATATCTTTACGTACTACATTCGCAGCTTTCAAAGTTTCAAGTGAAACGATATCACCTTCAACTTTAGCAAGTTCAGACAAACGTACTTCAGCAGTTTTCAAAGCCAATTGGCTTGTGAAACCGAATTTAGGTAAACGACGATATAACGCAGTTTGACCACCTTCAAAGCCTGGACGAACGCCACCGCTTTTACGTGATTTTTGACCTTTGACACCACGGCCACCAGTCTTACCTACGCCAGAACCGATACCACGGCCTAAACGACGGTTTTCACGTTTTGCACCTTCAGCAGGTGCAAGCTCATTTAAACGCAGAGTCATGGCTTATTCCTCTACACTAACCATATAGTAGACTTTGTTGATCATACCACGGTTAGAAGGAGTATCTACCACTTCTACTGTATGACCAATACGACGCAGACCTAAACCTTGTAGGCAAAGTTTGTGATTTTTCAAACGATGCGAAGAAGATTTAGTCTGGGTAACTTTAATCGTTTTCATGATTGATTACCCTAAAATTTGTTCTACTGAAAGACCACGTTTCGCAGCAACTTTCTCAGGAGAAGTCATATCACGCAAACCGTTAAAAGTCGCGTTTACAACGTTAGCTGCGTTAGTAGAACCATAGCACTTCGTCAATACGTTACGTACACCAGCAGCTTCTAAAACCGCACGCATAGAACCACCAGCGATTACGCCAGTACCTTCTGATGCAGGTTGCATGTAAACACGGCTAGCGCCATGACGAGCATTAATAGGATGTTGTACAGTACCATCAACAAGATCAACAGTGATCATGTTGCGGCGTGCAGCTTCAAGTGCTTTAGAAATAGCAGCTGGAACTTCACGCGCTTTACCGCGACCAAAACCTACACGACCATTACCATCACCCACAACAGTTAATGCTGTGAAAGAGAAGATACGACCACCCTTAACAACTTTGGCTACACGATCAACGGCAACCAGCTTTTCAACAAGACCTTCGTTTTGTTCAACTTTAGCCATGATTAGAACTCCAAGCCGTTTTCACGAGCAGCATCAGCCAAGGCTTTGATACGACCATGATATTTAAAACCAGAACGGTCAAATGCAACTTTAGTTACACCAGCAGCTTTTGCACGTTCTGCGATTAAAGCACCTACTTTAGTAGCTGAATCTACATTACCAGTAGTTCCGCTACGTAAAGATGCATCCAAAGTAGAAGCTTGCGCTAATACTTTGCCACCATCTGCAGAAATAACTTGAGCATAGATGTGACGCGGCGTGCGGTTTACACACAAACGAGTCGCACCCAATGCACGAATGTGCAAGCGTGTGCTTTTCGCACGACGCAAACGGGATTGTTTCTTTTCGTTCATAAGAACCTCGCGCCTTATTTCTTCTTAGCTTCTTTACGAAGTACAACTTCGTCAGAATAACGAACACCTTTACCTTTATAAGGCTCTGGCGGACGATAACCACGGATTTCTGCAGCAACTTGACCTAACAATTGCTTGTTAGCTGATTTCAAAATGATTTCAGTAGCAGTCGGAGTTTCAGCAGTTACACCTTCTGGAAGAGCGTAATCGATTGGATGAGAATAACCAAGGTTAAGGTTTACAACAGTACCTTTAACCGCAGCTTTATAACCAACACCGATCAGTTGTAACTTACGTTCGAAGCCTTCGTTAACACCTTTAACAAGGTTATTAAGAACAGCGCGAGCAGTACCAGCTTGCATCCAAGAATCACGAGATTCTTTAACTGGAGCAATATGAAGTTGACCTTCTTCCTGTTTAAGCTCGACCAGCGCATGCAGGTTGAAAGACAACGTACCTTTGCTGCCTTTCACTTCGACCTGCCGGCCGTTCTGAGTAACTGCTACACCGTTAGGTACAGTTACTGGGGCTTTAGCCACACGAGACATGAGGAATCACCTATTAAGAAACAAAAGCAATAACTTCACCACCAACGCCCGCAGCACGTGCAGCGCGATCAGTCATGATGCCTTTGCTTGTAGAAACAATTGCAATACCTAAACCTTGCTTAACGCTCGGAAGTGCATCTTTACCGCGATACTGACGTAGACCTGGACGGCTTACGCGCTTCACAGTTTCGATAACTGGTTTGCCTTCAAAATATTTTAAAGTAATTGTCAAAGTAGCTTTGCCTTCAAGATCAGCAACTTCTACATTTGAAATGTAACCTTCTTGTTGAAGTACGTTTGCAATTGCAACTTTCAACTTAGAATTAGGCATAGAAACAGTTTGTTTCTTTGCCATTTGTGCGTTACGAACACGAGTTAACATGTCGGCAACGGTATCTTGCATACTCATTTATAGTCGCTCCTTACCAGCTTGCCTTAACAACGCCCGGTACATCACCTTGCATTACTGTGTCACGTAATTTGTTACGGCTTAAACCGAACTTACGGAAGTAACCATGAGGACGACCAGTTAAACCACAACGGTTACGAAGACGTACTGGAGACGCATTACGTGGTAATGCTTGTAACTTCATCATCGCTTCGAAACGTTCTTCATCAGAAGCATTTACGTTTGCAATTGTTGCTTTTAATTCAGCACGTTTTGCAGCGTATTTAGCAACTGTAGCTTCGCGTTTCAATTCGCGATTAATCATACCTTTCTTAGCCATATCGACCTCTTATTTGAACGGGAAGCCGAATGCACGGATTAGCGCACGGCCTTCGTCATCGGTGCGAGCAGTCGTAGTGATAGTAATATCCATACCACGAATACGATCGATCTTATCAAAATCGATTTCAGGGAACATGATTTGTTCCTTGAGACCCATTGAGTAGTTACCACGACCATCGAATGATTTCGCAGAAAAACCGCGGAAGTCACGAATACGAGGAATCGCAATAGAGATCAAACGATCTAAGAATTCGTACATTTGTTCGCCGCGTAAAGTTACTTTACAACCAATCGGCCAACCATCACGGATTTTAAAACCAGCGATTGATTTACGCGCTAATGTAAGAACTGGTTTTTGACCAGCAATAGCTTGCATATCCGCCAAAGCGCCATCTAACAATTTCTTGTCAGCTGAAGCCGCACCAACACCCATGTTGATGGTGATTTTAGTGATGCGAGGAATCTCCATCACATTAGCCAAACCAAGTTCTTCTTTTAACTTAGCTCGGATTTCGTCGTTATAACGTGTTTTAAGTCTGGCCATAGCCTATTTCAACCTATTACTTCGCTACCGCCACTGATTCACCATTTGATTTGTAAACGCGAGTTTTCACGCCTTCAATCACTTGGTAACCAACACGGTCAGCCTTTTGGGTTGTAGCATTTAAAATTGCCACGTTTGAAATATGAAGCGAAGCTTCTTGTGTAACGATAGCGCCTTCAGCACCTGTTGCACGGTTCGGCTTTTGATGCTTCTTAACTAAATTAAGGCCTTCAACCTTAACTTGGTCATTTGAAACAGACAAAACAGTACCCTGTTTGCCTTTTTCTTTACCTGCGATCACAATTACTTGATCGCCTTTTCTAATCTTAGCCATGATTGCCTCTATTATAGAACTTCAGGAGCCAATGAAATGATTTTCATGAACTGTTCAGTACGAAGTTCACGAGTCACTGGTCCGAAAATACGAGTGGCAATCGGAGCCTTGTTGTTGTTCAAGATAACTGCAGCATTATCATCGAAACGGATCACAGAACCGTCTGGACGACGAATACCGAATTTAGTACGAACTACAACTGCATTCATCACGTCGCCTTTTTTAACACGACCACGCGGAATTGCTTCTTTTACAGTAACTTTAATAATGTCGCCAACAGAAGCATAACGACGATGTGAACCACCAAGTACTTTAATACATTGTACGCGGCGAGCACCACTGTTGTCTGCTACGTCTAGCATACTTTCGGTCTGAATCATTGCCCTACTCCAAAACCGAGCATCACCGGTCGCAATTTCGAAAGGCTCAAAGAGTACTCGAAATTGACCGATGATGCAACAAGAACGTCTAATTACTCAGCAGCTGCTTCAATAACTTCCACTAAAGTCCAAGCTTTAGTTTTTGAAATTGGGCGGCTTTCTTTAATGGTTACAACATCACCAGTTTTAGCAGTGTTGTTCTCATCATGAGCGTGTAATTTTGTTGAACGGCGGATTGATTTGCCATACAACGGGTGTTGAACGCGGCGTTCGATAAGTACAACAATAGACTTGTCCATTTTGTCGCTTACTACTTTGCCTGTTAACGTGCGAACTGTTTGCTCACTCATTGTGCGTTCCCCTGTTTTTCGGTAAGGAGGGTCTTGATACGAGCAATAGTCTTACGAGTTAACGCAACTTCATGCGATTTACCCAATTGACCTGTTGCTTTCGCCATACGAAGACGGAATTGGTTCAACTGTTGCTCATCAAGCAAAGCTGTCAACTCTTCTACCGACTTTTCACGTAGATCTTTAGTTTTCATTACATCACCGTCTTAGTAACGATAGTGGTTTTAAATGGAAGCTTAGCAGCTGCAAGCGTAAACGCTTCGCGTGCCAATTCTTCACTAACACCATCCATTTCGTACAAGATCTTACCTGGTTTGATTTGGCAAACCCAGTATTCCACAGAACCTTTACCTTTACCCATACGAACTTCTAATGGTTTTTCAGTAATTGGTTTGTCTGGGAAAACACGGATAAAGATCTTACCACCACGTTTAACACGACGGCTAATTGTACGACGCGCAGCTTCAATTTGACGTGCAGTCATTTGACCACGTTCAATAGATTTAAGTGCGATTGTACCGAAAGATACTGTGCTACCACGATGCGCTAGACCAGTGTTACGGCCTTTTTGCACCTTACGGAATTTAGTACGTTTAGGTTGCAACATGGATTATTCTCCTTTTTCAGCAGAACGATCATTGCGACGACCACGACGCTCTTGACCTTCACCACGACCGCGACCGCGTTTAGCTGGACGTTCTTCAGCAGGAGCAGGGTTCATGACTTGTTTCATGCCACCTAAGATCTCACCACGGAAAATCCAAACTTTAACACCAATCGTACCGTAAGTAGTTTCAGCACGCATAGTTGCATAGTCGATATCAGCACGAAGTGTATGCAAAGGTACACGACCTTCACGATACCATTCAGTACGTGCAATCTCTGCACCGCCTAAACGACCAGAAACTTCAACTTTGATACCTTTAGCACCAGCACGCATCGTATTTTGAACCGCACGCTTCATAGCACGACGGAACATTACACGTTTCTCTAATTGAGAAGCGATTGCTTCAGCAACTAAACGAGCGTCTAAATCTGGGCGATCGATTTCGTTGATGCTTACTTGCGCTGGAACACCCATAATAGTGGTGAGTTCACGCTGTAATTTTTCAATGTCTTCGCCTTTTTTACCGATCACGATACCTGGACGAGCAGTGCTAATTGTTACTTTAGCAGCGCCTGTAGGACGCTCGATAAGAATATTGCTGATCATCGCGCTTTTAAGTTTCTTAGTTAAAAACTCACGAACTTGAAGATCTTTAAGCAAATATTCAGCGTATTGTTTCGGACTCGCATACCAGTTGGCGTTATGACGTTTTACAACACCAAGGCGGATACCGATTGGATGAACCTTCTGACCCATATCAAACCCCTACCTTAACGGTAATGTGACAAGTACGCTTAGTAATACGATCTGCACGGCCTTTAGCACGTGGCATAATACGTTTAAGGCTCATGCCTTCATCAACGTAAATCGTAGATACTTTAAGATCGTCAACATCTAAACTGTTATTGTGTTCAGCGTTTGCAATCGCAGATTCCAAAGCTTTTTTAACTAAAACTGCAGCTTTTTTGTTGCTGAAGTTCAAGATATTTAAAGCATGCGCAACAGATTTGCCGCGAATTAGGTCTGCAACCAAACGTGCTTTTTGTGCCGAGATAGCGGCACCGCGTAATTTAGCAGTTACTTCCATCATAGCACCTATTAACGTTTAGACTTCTTGTCAACACCGTGACCACGATAGGTACGAGTTGGCGCGAATTCACCTAATTTATGACCAACCATATGTTCAGATACGATCACTGGAACATGGTTACGGCCATTGTGTACAGAAATTGTTAAACCAACAAAATCCGGGAGGATCATCGAACGACGCGACCAAGTTTTGATCGGCTTACGGTTATTAGCCGCGATTGCCGCTTCAACCTTAGCGAACAAGTGCGCATCGACGAATGGGCCTTTTTTCAGAGAACGAGGCATTGTCAGATTCCTTTACTTGTTACTTAACGCGACGGTCGCGAATGATCATCTTAGTCGTACGCTTATTGGTACGAGTCTTGTACCCTTTAGCTTTTTGACCCCATGGGCTTACAGGTTGAATACCTTTGTTACGCCCTTCACCACCACCATGTGGATGGTCTACTGGGTTCATCGCCATACCACGAACGGTAGGACGAACGCCACGCCAGCGTGCAGCACCTGCTTTACCAAGTGAACGAAGGTTGCTTTCTGAGTTAGATACTTCACCTAACACAGCACGACATTCAACGTGTACTTTACGCATTTCGCCTGAACGAAGACGAATGATTGCGTAAGAACCGTCACGACCTAACAACTGAGCAGAAGTACCAGCTGAACGCACTAATTGTGCACCTTTACCGATTTTAAGCTCGATGTTATGTAGTGTAGAACCGATAGGCATGTTACGAAGTGGTAAGCAGTTACCTGGACGAATTGGAGCATCGTTACCAGACTGTACTTTATCACCAGCACGTAAACCTTTAGCAGCGATAATATAACGACGCTCACCGTCAGCATATTTCAATAAAGCAATATGAGATGTACGGTTAGGATCGTATTCAATACGCTCAACTACAGCAGGAATGCCATCTTTGTTACGTTTAAAGTCAACGATACGGTAGTGTTGTTTATGACCACCACCAACGTGACGAGTAGTAATGTGACCGTTGTTATTACGACCACCAGTACGTTTTTTAGCTTCAACCAACGGTGCATAAGGCGCGCCTTTGTGAAGGTGATCATGAACCACTTTCTCTACAAAGCGACGTCCTGGAGACGTTGGCTTACATTTTTGAATCGGCATAATTTTCGTCCTTATTCCGCTGCGCTTTCAGCGGTATCGCCCAAGTCAGCCATTTCAACATCTTGGCCAGCTTTCAGGGTGACGTATGCTTTCTTAACATCAGAACGACGTCCTAATGTACGACCAAAGCGCTTAGTCTTACCTTTAGTGATAGTCGTGTTAACTTTAACAACTTCCACACCAAATAATTGTTCTACTGCTTTTTTGATTTCAAGCTTGTTTGCATCAAGTGCAACTTTAAATACTTGAACACCAGCAGTTTCACCTAAAACTTGTGCTTTTTCTGAGAATACAGGTCCTTTTAGGACTTGATAGATACGTTCGTTGTTCATCCGAGTTCTACCTCAATTTTCTTAGCAGCAGCAACAGACATAACAACTTTATCGAACGCAATCAAACCAACAGGATCGATCCCAGCAGCATCAACCACATCAACGTGTGGAAGGTTACGTGCAGCTAAGTATAGATTTTCATCTACAGCTTCAGTAACGATTAATGCGCGAGTAGCGTTCAAGCCGTTTAGTTTTGCAAGCAATTCTTTAGTTTTTGGAGCTTCAACTGCAAACTCTTCAACCAATACAAGACGATCTTGGCGAACAAGTTCAGCTAAGATACATTGCATTGCACCGCGGTACATTTTACGGTTAACTTTTTGAGACCAATCTTGTGGACGAGCAGCAAAAGTTTTACCACCACCAACCCAGATTGGGCTACGAATAGAACCAGCACGAGCGCGGCCAGTACCTTTTTGACGGAATGGTTTTTTACCACCGCCAGAAACGTCTGCACGTGACTTCTGAGCTTTAGAACCTTGACGACCACCAGCTAAATAAGCTGTAACAACTTGGTGTACAAGAGCTTCATTAAATTCACGTCCGAAAGCAACTTCAGACAATTCAACAGCAGAGCCGGAAACAGTTTTTAAATTCACGTTATTTCCCCTCAGGCCTTGATCGTAGGACGAACGATAACGTCGCCACCAGTAGCACCAGGAATCGCACCTTTAACAACAAGAACTGAACGTTCTGCGTCAATAGATACAATCTCAAGACCTTGTACAGTTACGCGATCATCACCTAAGTGACCAGGCATTTTTTTACCTTTGAACACGCGACCAGGAGTCTGGTTTTGACCTGTAGAACCGATTACACGGTGAGATACAGAGTTACCATGTGTAGCATCTTGCGTACGGAAGTTCCAACGCTTAACACCACCTTGAAAACCTTTACCTTTTGATTGACCAGTAACATCAACAACTTGACCTACTGTGAACAAATCAACACCGATAGTTCCACCAACTTCACGACCTTCAAGATCAGCTTCTGCAACGCGGAATTCTTTAACCAAACGACCAGCAGCAACACCAGCTTTCGCAAAGTGACCTTTTTGAGCGTTAGTTACGCGAGATTCGCGACGTTCACCAGTAGTGATTTGAATCGCTTGATAACCATCAGTTTCAAGCGTTTTGATTTGAGTGATACGGTTAGGATCAACCTCAATCACTGTTACAGGCACAGAAACACCAGCATCTGTAAAGATACGTGTCATACCGCACTTGCGACCGACTAAACCAATAGCCATGTGCATAAACCTCTAAAAAAGCGGCTTAATTAACTTAGAGCGTTAATTAACCGAAAGCCTTAACCCAATGCGATCTGAACATCAACACCAGCTGCAAGATCCAACTTCATCAATGCATCTACAGTTTTGTCTGTAGGTTGAACGATGTCGATCAAACGTTTATATGTGCGGATTTCATATTGGTCACGCGCATCTTTGTTCACGTGTGGTGATGTCAAAACGTTAAAACGTTCGATGCGAGTAGGCATCGGAATTGGACCACAAACTTGTGCGCCAGTACGTTTTGCTGTTTCTACGATCTCTTGAGAAGATTGATCAATTAAACGATGATCAAAAGACTTAAGACGGATACGAATTCTCTGGTTAGACATACCAGTTAACTCCAAGCCAAATATATAAAGAATCACCCTTGACGCATCTCACCCCACTAAATAAGGCAAGTGTCAAAGGCAGTGAAAATCACTAAGGTCGTGATCGATGCCACGACTGTAACGATCTGAATGACTTTCTTCGCCATTCATCCCTTCATATCGAAGGGTCGCCCATTATAACGATTGTTTAACGCTTAAGCAAATAAATTTAGATTTTTTTCGCAGTATTCCAATATTGGTAAAGAAATAAAATGTTTAAGATTTAAACAAAGGTTTAAACCCTTAAAACATAGTCAATTGCATGATTCAGCAACTGGTTTCCAATGACATAATCTGCGTTTGGCGTTTTTTTCAAATTGGAGAGTGACTGATTATGTATATCGCTAAATACCATGCCTTCCTCTTCATGCTCGATAAATATGTTTAAGCTATGCGGTGTAATTTCTGGATGAAACTGGAAACCCAAAACATTTTTACCAATTTGATAGAGTTGATTTGGACATGCTTGATTTTCTGCCAAACGAATCGCACCTTTAGGAATATCAAAAGTCTCACTATGCCACTGCATGACACTGATTTGCTCAGGAAGTTGAAAGTATTCTGCTGGCACATGATCACTTTTGTTGACAAAAGTCCAGCCTAACTCTTGCACATTATTACGGCGCACATTTGCACCAAGTGCATTAGCAATTAACTGCCCACCCAAGCACAAGCCAATTGCCGGTTTCTCAGATGCCAAATAACGTCTAATCCAGCGTTTTTCCACTTTTAACCAAGGAAAGTTTGCTTCATCATTTACACTCATTTCCCCACCCATAATAATGAGCAAATCCACATCATTGACATGAGGTAATGCATCTATATCTAATGCTGAATCTGTCGGTAAAGCAAAAAACTCTGTTGCAGTAATTTCGGCACCCATTGCCTTTAAATATTCATAGCAACTACCAAAGCCTTCACCTGCAATATGTTGAAAATAATGCACTTTAAGTTTTTTCATGTTATCACCTATTCTTGTTGTATCGACTACGCTACAAATCAAAAAACACAGTTCAACAAATGCAAAAATGAAGCCAATATCAGTTTTATTTATTATTTTTCACAAATTATTGCTTTTCGTCACCGAGTGATTATGTTTTCCTTATTTTAGTCCTGATATTTACAAAATTTGAGTATTCTTGTGAAACTAAAACCACAAACAGCTTTAATTCATTCTCCAAGACAAGCGCCACAGTACATCCATACAGTTCAACCTCCCTTATTTCGTGCATCGACAATCATATTCGAAAATACCGATGCACTATTTAATCGCCATTGGACTGATGATTATGACTATAGTTATGGTACCCACGGCACTCCAACAACTTTCACGCTGGGTGACAACATTGCAAAAATAGAAGGTGGTCAATATTGCTTGCTTACTCCAAGTGGGTTATCAGCCATCAACCTTGTGAACTCATGTTTTTTAAGCCATGGTGATGAAGTTTGGGTTGCAGACAATATCTATGGTCCAAATATGGAACATTTGCGCAATCTTGAACAATGCTATGGGATCATCGTCAAAGTTTATGACCCTATTTGTGCTGACTCATTTCAACCGTCTGAACAAGCAAAATTAATCTGGCTCGAAGCCGCAGGTTCAGTCACGCTTGAATTCCCAGATTTGATTAATTTAGTGAAAAAAGCAAAAGCCAAAAATATACTGGTCGCTTTGGATAATACTTGGGGCGCAGGACTGGCATTTAATGCTTTTGATTTTAGCCAAGAACATTTAGCCGTTGATATCAGCATACATGCACTCACCAAATACCCTAGTGGTGGGGGCGATATTTTGATGGGTTCTGTGGTTACACAAGATCGGGCTTTACATCATCAGTTGTATCGTATGCATGCAATACAAGGAATCTCCATATCAGGTGATGATGCTGCCCAAGTACAACGTAGTCTAGCGTCAATGCAATTGCGTTATCAGCATCAATCTCAAAGTACCTTAAAACTCTTAAACTGGTTAAAACAACAAGCGGTCTTTGCACAGGTTTTACATCCAGCGGACCCAGACAATGTGAGTCATGCTTATTGGAAAGAAACTTGTGAAACTCAGCAAAGTGCAGGACTCGTCAGCGTGATCTTCAAATCCGAATTCGATCTCACGGCAGTTCGTAAATTTTGCGATCAGCTTCAACTATTTAAGCTCGGATTTAGCTGGGGCTGTCCAGTAAGCCTTGTGATGTTGTATCAACTTGACCAGATGCGTCAGCTAGCACGTCCACATTTACAACAAGGAATCTTGGTGCGTTTTTGTATTGGATTAGAGGATCCAGAAGATTTAATCTATGATATTCAAACAGCTCTTCAAGCGATTTCAATTTAATTTATATCTGATATTTTTTTAATATAGCGCTTTAATAACTTCACGTATCGCTTTTGATACGTGAAAACTTTTTATCATTGAACACAGATTTACAACATCATCATTTTATGCAATTTTGTATAACAATAAGCATATAAATACCGAGTCAAATGAATAAGATTCGAACTTAGATCAAAGCTATAGGAATAACAATGGGCACACCAATCGTCATTGCAAAAAAGACCTCAGATTCCACTCAAGATATTGTTCTACACTCACAATTTGCCAATCGTCACGGACTCATTGCAGGTGCGACAGGTACTGGTAAAACCGTAACCCTAAAAGTGCTCGCTGAAAGTTTTTCCAGAATTGGTGTTCCAGTATTTCTTGCTGATGCCAAAGGTGATGTATCAAGTATTGCCAAAGCTGGCTCAAGCAACCCTAAATTCGATGAACGCATTAAAAGCTTAGGTATAGACAGTATTCCTTTTGCCGCATCACCAACCATTTTTTGGGACTTATTTGGTGAGCAAGGGCACCCAATTCGCACCACCATTTCAGAAATTGGTCCCTTATTGTTGGCACAAATGTTGAATTTAAATGATACCCAAGAAGGTGTGCTTTCAGCTGTGTTCCGTGTTGCAGACGATCAAGGTTTATTATTGATTGATTTTAAAGATTTAAAAGCCATGTTGACTTATGTCAGCGAAAATGCTGCTGACTTAAAAGCTGAATATGGCAATCTCTCTCCAGCCAGCTTAGGTGCAATCCAACGTAATTTATTGGCTTTAGGAGATCAAGGCGGACAGCGTTTTTTTGGTGAACCAAGCCTAGACATTATGGACTTTATTCAAACTGATTCAAATGGGCATGGCTACATCAACCTATTGGCTGCGGATAAGTTGATGAATACGCCAAAGCTTTATGCAACCTTTTTGCTGTGGATGCTTTCAGAGTTATTTGAGAAATTGCCTGAAGTCGGTGATTTAGACAAACCTAAATTGGTATTCTTTTTCGATGAAGCTCATTTATTATTCAATAATGCCAGTCCAACATTGCAAGAAAAAATCCAACAAGTGGTTCGTCTGATTCGTTCAAAAGGCGTGGGTATTTATTTCATCACTCAAAGCCCACTAGATATTCCTGAAAATGTATTAGGGCAATTAGGAAATCGGGTACAACATGCATTACGTGCATTCACCCCCAAGGATCAAAAAGCAGTAAAAACAGCTGCAGATACTTTCCGTACCAATCCTGAATTCAAAGTTGATCAAGCCATTACAGAATTAGCAGTTGGTGAGGCATTGATTAGTTTTCTGGATGAGCAAGGCACCCCCCAAATTGTAGAGCGTGGTATGGTTATGCCACCCTACTCCTCTTTTAGCCCAATCACACCTGAAGAACGTAAAGCTCTGATGGCACAAAGTATTGTGGCGGGTGTTTATGACAATGAAGTGGATCGTGACAGTGCCTATGAAATGCTTCAACGTAAAGTGACCGACAACACACAGCAACAAGTTGCCTTTGAAGCTGCCGCACAACAAGCCAAACAATTGGAAGAACTCGCAAAACAGCAACAAGTCCTAGACAAACAACAAGCCAAAGAGCAAGAACGTTTACAAAAAGAAGAAGCCAAAGCCGCCGCTGCTCGTGCCAAACTGACGCAGGATGTCATTGGTACATTTGCCAAGAGTGCAGCCAGAACACTTGGCGGTCCAACAGGACAAAAACTGGTACGTGGCTTATTAGGTTCGTTATTTGGTGGGCGTTAATTCTTTTAAACACATCTATAAGGAGCGTTAACGCTCCTTTTTATTTCCCATGCTTTAACCACATATATTACTTATTTTGATATTTGCTTTTTCCTTATCATTTGCTCCGAACTTATATAAGAACTTTCATGAAAATCTAAAAATAAATTAAGTTATTTCAAGCAATAAGGCTTAATCTTAAAATAAACCATAATTATTTTATGTCTTTTCAAATAGATGTATTGCAAATATTTTTAATAAGATGTATTTTAAATACATCTTATTAAGCCAGATAAAAAAGGTCTAGCCAATGACTCCACAGCATATTGAACTTGTAAAATCTACAGTCCCTGTACTTCGTGAAAATGGTGTTGCATTAACCAGCTATTTTTATAAAAGAATGTTGGGTAATAATCCTGAGCTGAACAATATTTTCAACTTAGATAGTCAAAACTCAGGTCGCCAACCTCGTGCACTTGCAGCAGCAGTTTTGGCTTATGCTGAGAATATTGAAAATCCTGCTGTTTTAGCAAAAGCAGTTCAGCATATTGCGACCAAGCATGTTAGCTTAGATATTCAACCCGACCAGTATTCAATTGTCGGTGAAAATCTACTGCATTCTATTAGTGAAGTTTTAGATGTGCCGATGGACTCTGAATTGATTGCTGCATGGAAAGTGGCTTATCTACAATTGGCAGATATTTTGATTGGTGTTGAAAAGCAAAAATATGAAAACCTAGTTGCTCAAAATGGCGGTTGGGCAGGTTGGAGAGCATTTAAAATTATCTCAATTGAAGTATCTGAAAACGGTAAAACCTTTACAGTAGAAGCAGTAGATCAACAGACAGTTGCCCAGATTCATGGAGGCGAATTCATTTCAGTAAAAGTAAAAGTACCGCAAAAAGATATTGAGCAACCACATCAATACACTGTCCTTCAGGCGACTGAAAACACTTATCAATTTGCTGTAAAGCCTGAAGAAAATCACACTGAATATTCGGTATCCAATATATTATTGAATCACTATCAAGTGGGTGATCAAGTCAAATTGACTGCACCACAGGTAAAATAATACTCAATGATATTCTCCGTAATGTATGGTGCCTGATTAATCCATACATTACGATGCTTTGAATAGCTCAAAATCTCTACACTATCGTTGATCTTTTTGCGCTTTAACTTTTAAATCAATATTTATACACTGATACTTATATTGATGAAGCAGAGTTCAGATCATGCAACGTATCATATTGATTCTCAGTCTAAGCATTAGTTTGTTATCTTTTTCAGTGGCTAGCCATGCAACTGAAATAAAATCTTCTACGCAATGTAAAGATCAAGCAATCAAACAAGCCGCCAAACTTTTAGAGTTTCATTTTGGTCCAGATGATCGTATTGAAATTCAACCAGAGGTCAAAGCGCTTCCATCTATCGTCAACCCACGTAATAAAAAGCAAAGATTCGATGTATTAGAAGTCTGGGGCTACATATATAAAGGTCAGTATCGTATGCGCTTTGAGTATTATAGCCAAAGTGATTGCATACTCATGGGACAAGAGATCCTCGAATATGCCAATTTGTAGACAACATATCTTTCATTGTCTATTCACGCTAAGATAAACATGCAATCTGTTCATGTCCAATTAATTTAAATCTATGCAACTTAATAAATTTACCGACTATGCCTTACGTATTTTGATGTACATCTCTCTTCCAAGAGATACACCTTATACGATTGCCGAAATTGCACAAGACTTGAATGTTTCACAGAATCATTTGGTTAAAATTGTGCATTTTATGGGAAAACAGGACTGGTTAATTACCACGCGTGGTAAAGGTGGAGGTTTACGCTTAAACCCTGTAATTCTTGAGTTTCGATTAGGGCATATCGTGCGCATCCTGCAAGGTGATGCACAAATCGTAGAATGCAATACCCCACCATGCGTCCTTCGCCCTCGTTGCGGTTTAAAAGGTATTCTAGATCAGGCCGTTGAACAGTTTTATCAGAGTTTAGACCAATATACGGTTGCCGATGTTTTAAATGCCCCACCACAAACTACCATTGTTAACTCTCCTATTCCAAACTTGAATGTTTAAGCATTTGGATCTCAATTGAACTGTTTTAAAATTATTTTAATGTCTTCATTTAAATAAGCGCCTCAATCCCGTTTGAATTATCTGTGTCAAAATTCGCTTGAATCTTCGACTTCCTTTATAATGTCCCTTGTTTATCCATTTATTGAAGTTGAAGTATGCATCGCAGCAGTGGAAAGTCTAAAAATAGTAAGGCATCACATGCCCCTAAACAGAAAATCAGTTATGAAAAAAAGGCTGATCCTGCGATTTCGGAATACTCAACCTCATCTTTAAACTGGTTACGTAAAGCTGAATTCTTGATGAGTGCGCCAAAACTAAATCTTTGTGTAGAAGATACAGGTTATGAAATCGCCTTTGCGGGTCGCTCAAATGCAGGGAAATCCAGCGCTATCAATGCACTCACCAATCAAAAACAATTGGCACGCGCATCTAAGAAACCTGGTCGCACCCAAATGATTAACTTCTTTAGCTTGGGAAATCCAGACCAACGTTTAGTCGACTTACCGGGTTATGGTTATGCCGCTGTCCCTGAAGCAATGAAAATCGTTTGGCAAAAAGAACTTCAAAATTATTTGATTCATCGGAAAAGTTTACAAGGCTTAGTTTTATTGATGGATATTCGCCATCCTCTGCAACATTTTGATGTCATGATGTTGGAATGGGCATATTCTCGTCATTTGTTTGTACACGTTCTACTCACTAAAGCAGATAAGCTCAATCGTGGTCCTGCCAATAAAGCCTTGTTAGAAGTACAGCAACAACTGAAAAAGATGAAGCTGAACTTTTCGATTCAACTGTTCTCATCACTGAATAAACAAGGTTTAGAAGAACTCGCTTCTGTGATGGCAGGTCGTCTAAATTACACCTTAGATAAAACTTTAGGCTTTGATCTCGATGCGATTCCAGAACTCAGTGCTGACGACATCGAAGATGAGTTTATCGATCAAGATGCTGAAGCAGACCTTGATGTTGAAAATATTGATGGAAATATAAATGAAAAACCAGAGTAACAACTAAAAATCGTCTTGTCTGACAAAATTCATCACATATTGATACTTCAATGTCCTAAATTGCTAATAACTATTTAGGACATTTTTTTATACTTGAATAAATAAAGTGTGAAATCACCAAAGAAAAATTAGGACACTGTGATGAAGTTACTCGCTAAATTTAAAAACAGTCGGATTGGATCGTCTATTCAGTACCACATCAAACCACGTAAAGTGAAGTTTGAATGGCAAGACACACCAGTCGATTGGATTCCAAATCAGCCTTTTGTCAGCTACTTTATCAACGAGATCAACAATATTCTTCCTGCGGGTGAGTTTTGGTTTTGCCGTTTATACAACCGCGTTTTACCCAAAGTCACAGATGAAAAACTTGCAGAAGATGTTCGTGCTTTTATCCGCCAAGAAGCCATGCATGCACAAGCACATGTGTCAGCAAATAAAGAATACTTAACCGTTCGCCATATTGATATTCAAAGAAATCTTGAAATTATGGATTTCTTGTTTGGAAAGTTACTGGCAGATCAACCTCTTGGTTTCAAAGTTCCTAAAGTTCTTGATCATCAATGGGATTTGTTCCGTTTAGGTATTGTGGCAACTGTTGAACATATGACCTGTGTATTGGGTAAATATGCACTTTATAATAAAAAGTGGGCTGAATTAGGCGCAGATCCAAACATGCTCGATTTGGTCAAATGGCATGGTGCAGAAGAGATTGAACATCGCACAGTTGCATTTGATCTATATCGTCACTTAGGTGGTGGTTATATTTCACGTTATTATCAAAGTGTGATCGTGATTGCTGCCGTATTAGGTTTATGGGTAGATGGTGCTGCACACATCATGGGACAAGACCCACGTTTTGCAGACAAAAAGCCAGCATTCTATAAACCTTGGATTTGGCGTGAATGGGCAAGTATTGCACAATCTGACAATCGTTTAATGCCACACCCTCTTTGGTTGGTTTCACAGCAGTTGGGCTACTTAATGCCATGGTACGACCCTGTACATGAAGCTAAAACTGAAGATGCAATTGCGTATTTAGATCAATCGCCTGCTGCAAAACGCGCTTTGCCTAGAGTTGCAGCATAGGGACTGCTCAAGCCTAAATAGTACTGGAATCAAAAAAGCAGGATTTAAAGTCCTGCTTTTTATACTTAACACTTTAAAATAAGTGCATAACGCTTCTGTCTACACTCTGTACACTAAGATGAACTTTCCATATCTCGAGTATGTCGATCAACCACAACACTGATCATCATATCCCCTTGCACATTCACTACAGTACGCACCGTATCGAGAATTCGATCAATTGGTAATAAAATCGCAATCGCCTCAGCAGGCAAGCCCACAGACTGTAAGACCATAATCATGGTGACCATACCTGCGCTTGGGATTCCTGGCGCACCTAATGATGCAATCATCGCTGTCAAACACACAATAATTTGTTGGGTAATCGATAACTCCAACCCCATGAGGTTCGCAATAAACAGTGCAGCAGCAGCTTCATAAAGTGCGGTCCCATCCATGTTTAACTGCGAACCGAATGGAACGACAAAACCTGCAATTTGTGGACGTACCCCTAAATTCTCTTGGGTACATTTCAGACTTAAAGGCATTGTTGCTGAACTTGAACTGGTCGCAAAAGCCGTGATTAATGCCGCACGCGTTCCTTTGAAAAAAGTGATGGGATCCATTTTCCCAAAAATCCATAACAACAGCGGTAGAACCACCACGCCATGAAATATGGTTGTCCCAGTAACCACAATCGCAAACTCAGCAAGACGGCTCAAAATAGAGATGTCTTCTGTTGCAATCAGCTTTGCCATTAAGGCAAAAATACCAATTGGCGCAACTTTCATTACCCAACCAACCAACATCATCATAATGTCAAAAAATTGACGTGCCAGTTGTTTGATTGAATTAAAACGTTCTCCGCCCTGCACCAATGCTAAACCCAATAACAATGCAAACAGCACAACCGCCAAAACATTGCCATCGCTAAAAGCCTTAAAAGGATTAATTAAAGTGTTTTGAATAAAATTGGTCAGAAATGAACTGGGTGTTAATGAATCAGGGCTTTTATGCTGACTCATAGCATCTTTAAACAAGTCAATATCCACACCCTGCCCGACATGGAAAAAGTGAGTGGAGGCCAAGCCAAGAATCAAGGCTAAGGTGGTGGTGGTTACACAGCAAGCTAAGGTAATTTTCCAGACACGGCTTAACTGGCTACCTGCTTCTAAATTAGAAACCCCAACTAAAATTGAACTGAAAATTAGCGGTACCAACAGCATTTTGAGTAAGCCAATAAAAATACTACTGGCGATACTTAAAGCATAAATGCTACTGTCTAAAAACTGAGTATCAGGGAATTGGTTTAACAGAAATCCAAATGCCACACCAAGAATGGCGGCAATTAAAATTTGGGTATTTAAGCTCATCGTCATTGACTGTTATATATTTTCACATTTTAAACTATGCCATTGAAGTTATTTAGAATCGAGCATTTTTTTGTCACAAGCTCTGCTAAAAAATAGAAAAGCCATCAATGATGATGGCTTAATTGTTTATGGTTTAATCCTGAATGGTTTATTGGTTTATTGTGTTTCGATTTCACGTACACGCATCAGACCTTCCTGAACAGTACTACACACCAATTCACCATTTTGCCACATCCGTCCAAAGTTTAGACCGCGTGAATTTGCACTGACCGTTGCATCCATGTCATACAGCATCCAATCATCTGCTTTGACAGGCTTATGAAAGTAGATCGCATGATCAATACTCGCACACTGCAAACTTGGCGAGAGATAATTTAAACCGTGTGGACGCAATGCAGTCATCATCAAGGTATAATCTGAATAGAAGGCAACAATCGCCTGATTTAATGAAATATCATCTACCAATTCCGCAGCTAATGGCTCATGTGTACGCAAATAATGCGCATAGGATGGCGCTTCAGGTTGCGGTTGAAAAGGATTGGTCACATTAATCGGACGAATTTCTACCTGACGTGGACGCATAAATGCAGCACGAATGTTTTCAGGAATAAAACTGATTAAGTTTTCTTTTAATTCCTGTTCAGATTTTAATGATTCTGGATCTGGATATTCAGGTTCAGCAATTTGATAATTCAGCCCCTCTTCAGGTGTTGCAAATGAAACCATTGCTGAAAAAATAGTACGCCCATGTTGAATGGCACGCACTTGACGACTTAAAAAGCTTTTACCATCACGCAAACGATCCACTTCATAAATAATCGGGGCATTAATATCCCCACCATATAAGAAGTAGGCATGCAATGAATGTACAGGACGGTCCGCAGTATAGGATGCTGCTCGTAACGCTTGCCCTAAAACCTGTCCACCAAAAACACGTTTACCCACTAAGTTTCGGCTTTGACCACGGAAAATATGTTCTTCAAGTTTTTCTAGCGTTAAAAGCTCTACAAGCTCTTGGGTTAAAGCATTCATAAGTGACCTATCTATATACTGACTTTATTCAAATGGATAGAATAAAGTATTCATATTTTAGAGATTTAACTCTATTTTGCCATAAATCCAGAGTGATAAACTAAACTTTCATAAACTATGCTGTCACTTCTCTTGTCTAGCTGGATTGTTTAAAATACGATTTTTAACGATAAAATCTGACAAGAAATAGTGAATTTGTCAGAAAATGACATCCTGTTCTGTGCTTCAATTACAGAAACTTTTATTTTTATACGCTGTATTGCGTGATTCACCATTGGCTAGGAGTATTTATGTCCAAGAGTGGCTTTGGTCAAATGTATCGTCGACTTTCGAGTAAAATACTTGACCTTGTGGTAACCCCACATGTTCTTGGAGAGGTTCCTACAGAAACTCCAACGCTAGACCAGTCAACAGATCGCCCTGAAAATAATACATCAACACCTCAGAAAGTAGTGTGTTATGTATTACAGAATTACTCTAGAAGTAATGCTTTGGTCGTTGATGGTGAAACACGTCGTTTACAACTTGCGCCAGCCCTTGATCCACTAGTGATTGGTGCGAACCGTGAAAAAGCGGCGATTCTGTTTTTACAGCATCAGGATGAAAATAATTATTTTAACCCTCCTGAGCATGCATTTCCGCCACGTTTACTCAGATTGA
Organism: Acinetobacter sp. WC-743; assembly: GCF_000335555.1. Taxonomy (NCBI): domain Bacteria; kingdom Pseudomonadati; phylum Pseudomonadota; class Gammaproteobacteria; order Moraxellales; family Moraxellaceae; genus Acinetobacter; species Acinetobacter sp. WC-743. The sequence goes on from NZ_AMFQ01000099.1 coordinate 55,658, forward strand.
TTGAGTCTCTGGATCAAGATTCGAACTTAGACATTGAGCTGATTCCTGTGACAGTATTATGGGGACGTTCACCTGATAAAGAAGATTCTTGGTTTAAACTTTTGTTTACCGACACTTGGGCGACACCAAGTAAAGTCAAACAATTGATGAATATCGGCTTACATGGTCGTCAGTCCTTCTTAGAATTTCATGAAGCACAATCACTGCGTGGCTTAGTTGAACATGCAAAAATCCATCATCCCAACATTTCTCCAGCAACCTATATTGTCAATCAACTCAATGACTTTCTAGATCGCCAGCGAGAAGTTATCCTTGGACCAGATTTATCTGATCGCCGTAATGTGATGCAATCTTTGATCAAAGCACCAGATGTCCAAGATGCGATTCGCAAAGAAAGTGTTCGCTCTAAAATCAGTATGATTGATGCTGAACGTCGTGCCATCGGTTTTGTCAACGAAATTGCATCGGATTATTCCGCTTCGGCTGTACGCTTTGCCGATATGGCATTAACCCGTCTATGGACGCAACTTTACGATGGTGTTGAAGTACATAACTTCAATACAGTACGTGAATTGGTCAAAGACTATGAAGTGATTTATACCCCATGTCATCGCAGTCATATTGACTACTTGCTGTTGTCTTATGTGATTTATAAACGTGGTTTGATGGTGCCGTATATTGCCGCTGGTGATAACCTGAATATGCCATTTGTGGGGCAATTGCTTCGTGGTGGTGGTGCATTCTTTATTCGTCGCTCTTTCCGTGGTAATGCTTTATATACATCAGTGTTTAAAGAATATTTATTCAGCATTCTTTCTCGTAATACTCCACTTGAATACTTTATTGAAGGTGGGCGCTCTCGCACAGGACGCTTATTACCTCCTAAAACAGGGATGTTGGCAATGACGGTACATGGTCACTTACGTGGTCGTGCCAAACCGATTGTTTTCATTCCAACCTATGTGGGATATGAACGCTTGATGGAAGGCGCAACCTATGTGGGCGAAATGAATGGTAAACCCAAAGAGGCTGAATCCATTTGGGGGATTGTACAAACCCTGAAAAAAATTGAGCGTATTTTTGGTAAAGTACATGTTAACTTCGGCGAACCTGTGTTTTTAGACGACTTATTGAAACAGCATGGTGCAGATCAAATCCGCATTGAACACAATGATGCGCCGATCCCTCAAGAAGTATCCAATGCAGTCAACAGTTCTGCCAATGCCATTTTAGAAAATATTAACCGCGCTGTAGTGATCAATCCTGTTTCGCTGTTATCACTTATTTTATTGGCGACACCAAAACACACTTTGGATGAAGAAATCTGCATCAAACAACTGGATACTTATCGTAAGTTATTGACGGCAATTCCTTATGATCAACGCACTCAGGTGACACCACTTTCAGGTAAAGAAATCATTGCTTATGGCATGAAACTGAAATTGATTAAACGGGTTCAGCATGTACTGGGTGATATTATTGCGATTGAAGATAATCAAGCTATTTTACTGACCTACTTCCGCAATAATATTTTACACGCCTTTGTACTTCCATCATTGATTGCTGCTTTGGTCGAGCATAATGGTAAAATCAGCCAGACTGATCTGCTCAATGTGATTCGCACACTATACCCATTCTTAAAAGCTGAATTGTTTTTAAAATGGAAAGATCATGAAATCAAAGCTCAAGTGACTGAATATGTCGATGCTTTGGCACAAGCAAATTTAATTTTTGTCGATGATGAAGGCTTTATCTTTAGCCCTGCACCAAACTCTGAAGACCATAATCAACTTGCTGTTTTAGCTGCACCTGTTCGTCAAAGTCTTGAACGTTATTACATGACGCTTGCGCTTATTACTCAGCGTGGCTCTGGAAATATCTCAATTCGCCAAGTTGAAGAATTAAGTCATTTGGTTGGACAACGTTTATCCGTGTTGTATGAGTTCAATTCACCTGAGTTCTTTGATAAAGCTTTATTCCAAAGTTTTATGAAAGTGTTAATTGAACAAGGTTATATTAAAACCAACGAAGATCATGCAATCGTTTTTGATGAGCAGTTCAGAAATGTTGCGCAATATGCCAATTTGGTACTGGATGATGTGACCTTACAAATGCTTCACCACATTACCTCGTTTACCGATGAGGAGCTAAAAGAGGCGTTAGATGCTTTAGCTGCACAACAAGCCAAGAAGCGTTTAAAGCGCAAGAAAAAATAAATGTCACCCCCCTTCTTCCTTTAGGAGGAGGGGGATGATTAGCTACCTCTCTCCGATTAGGAAATGGGAAATTATAAAAATGTGAATATTTCTATCAAAGAATCTCTCTTTGTTCGGGTTACATTTATATTCATCACCTGCTGATCATCTTTATTCTTAGGCTTTATCACTTTCTTAATGTATTAATTTAAATCCTGTTGCCAACATTCGTTCTGCAACAATCCACATCCCTACTTCATTTACCCCCTCCAAAGCCGACTGAAATTTAATTATCTTTGGAACTTTCTAAATCAAGCTCAGATTTCAATCTTATTAATGCTGCTTGAGCATCTTCATCACCCTGCTCAGCAACTTCAGAATACAATTCAATTGCTACAGTTTTATCCTGAATTACGCCATTTCCTTTTTCATACATAGCTGCCAAATTATATTTAGCTGTAGTATTATTTCGGTCTATTGCTTTTAAATACCACTCTTTAGCTTTTACATAATCCTGACCTACACCACGCCCGGTATCATACATATCACCCACATTGTTTTGAGCATCAGCACTTCCCATATTTGCAGCTTTTATATAATATTCAAAAGCTTTTTTATAGTTTTGGGTCACACCTTTTCCATTATCGTACATCAATCCTAAAAGATTGTATGCTTCTGAGTAACCTTGCTTAGCTGCTTTATTTGACCACTCGAAAGCTTCATTATAATTTTGGTATTTTTCACCACTATCAAACAAGAGAAGAGCAAGTGAGTATTGCGCTTGAGGATATCCCTTATTAGCAGCTAATAGAAACCACTTTTTTGCTATATCAATGTCTTTATCGACTCCCATTCCATTTTTATAAATTAATCCTAATGCAATTTGAGCCATAAAATAATCTTGGTCAGCTGCGGCTTTATAGCTTTCATATGCTTTCGAATAATTTTGTTCAATGCCATATCCATTTAAATACATATTTCCTAAGTTAAATTGTGCGACTTTATCTCCTTGTTGAGCAGATTTTTCAATCCACTCAAATGCTTTAACTGAATCTCTAGGAACATAGATACCATTCTGATAAAATAAACCAAGTCGATTCTGGGCTTCTGCGTCTCCTGACAATGCTATTACTGTTATAAGAAAATTATCTGATTCATCTGCATAAACAATATCTGTCAAAATACATAAAAGTAGCCCTGTAATTAATTTTTTAATTTTCATTAAATATTAAACCTTAAATAAAATACGATATTATTTTATAAAATCACTAAAGCAATTTTAATATTCCAACTTAAATCCTAATTTATCAATCCTCTCCGCAAAAATTTTCTTTCCCGACTCCCGATCACTTTCTAAAGCCAACTCGGATAAATTCAATTCGCGCTGAAGATTTAAAATTTTTTCATGCAAAGGTTGCGGCTTATTATTTGTACAAATATATGATTTTTCAGGATGTTCCACGTGAAGTAAATGCGCTAAGAAATTGGCAAGATCATCAATATGGATTCGATTTGACCAATGAATATTTGGATAACTTCGAGTCGTTTCTGCAAGTTTTACCATTCTCATTGTAGACATGCCATAAATTCCTGTCGGTCGAACAATCACACATTCAACAGGGTAAGCCTGTCTCCACAATTGTTCCATTTCTAGCAGTAAATGACCTTGTTCATCACTCGGAATAATTACAGAATCATCGGTGATTACTTCACCCTGATTTTCTCCATACACCCGTGTAGATGACACCACGATGATACGTTTCACTGGATGATTTCTCAGTGCCTTGACGATGGGTTGCACAGAATCTACATAGGTGTGCTGATACATGTCTAGGGCATTGAGCGAAGTATTTCGAGAAGGTGCGAGTGCGACATAGACCGCATCCACAGCTTGAATATGTGACAAGTCGAGTGCATGAATATCCTGCATCAAGTGCTGAGCAAAATCATCCGCTTTCGGGCTACGGCTAACTGTGGTAATTTGGTGATCTTGCTGAAATAATTGTTTAGCAACACGTTGTGATGTTTTACCATAACCTACAAATAGAATATGCATGACACGACCTATTCTTCAAAATCAATCAAACTTAAGCTGAGGGGACATGGCAGCAGTTCATCAATTACAAGGGGTTGGCAATGCTGCAGCTGCCTTACTTGAAAAACTGAATATTTTTACAACAGATGACTTGCTGTTTCATTTGCCACGGGATTATGAGGATCGTAGCACGATCATTGCCATGAACCAATTACAGGTAGGTCGGAGTTACTTGTTAGAAGGTGTTGTTAAATCTATCGACATGCCACCTGGTAAACGTAAATCCATGGCGATTTTATTACAAGATGACTTTGGCAAAGTCACGCTACGCTTTTACCATGTTTATAAAGCTTTAACTGATCGAGCGAAAGCAGGCAATCGCTTAAGAATATTTGGTGAAGTGCGGGTTGGTGCACGTGGGTTAGAACTTTATCACCCAGAAATACAACTGATTACCGAACATACACCGCTTCCTAAAACACAATTAACGGCAATCTATCCCGCTACAGAAGGTTTAACCCAGCCAAAATTACGTGAATATGTCAAACAGGCACTGAATCAACATGCAGATGAGCTTCCTGAATTATTGCCAGAAAAATTCACCAATGGTTTTGCGCTCAAAGAAGCACTGGAATATATCCATCACCCTCCCGTCAATGCCAACATGCTACAGCTTGCGCAAGGTGCTCATCCTGCTCAACAACGTCTGATTTTTGAAGAACTGGTTGCACACCAAATTAGTTTGCTCACTCGACGGGCATATATTCAACAAATTGCAGCCCCATCTTTTTCGCCAAGCAAAAAATTTGCCAAAGCCCTGTTGGCAAGTTTGCCCTTTGAAATGACCGATGCGCAAAAACGTGTATCGAATGAAATCGCCAAAGACCTGAAACAAAATAAACCGATGTTACGCCTTGTACAAGGTGATGTGGGTGCAGGTAAAACATTGGTTGCAGGTGTTGCTGCTTGTCATGCTTTGGAAGAAGGTTGGCAAGTTGCACTGATGGCACCGACTGAAATCCTAGCAGAACAGCATTATTTAAACTTTAAAAAGTGGTTTGAACCTTTAGGCTTAAATGTTTCTTGGCTCTCAGGCAAACAAAAAGGTAAAGCACGTACAGCAGCTGAGCAGACCATTAAGGATGGAACAGCCAATGTTATTGTAGGTACCCATGCTTTATTTCAGGACAATGTTGAATTTGCCAAATTAGGCTTAGTGATTATTGATGAGCAACATCGTTTTGGTGTAGATCAACGTCTGGCGCTACGCAATAAGGGCGTGGATAACACCACTCCTCATCAACTGGTCATGACAGCCACCCCGATCCCTCGCACACTGGCAATGTCTGCCTATGGTGATTTAGATACCTCTGTCATTGATGAACTTCCACCAGGACGAACACCGATTCAGACCGTCACGATTCCACTTGATCGACGTGAAGAAGTATTAACAAGAATTGCCACCAATTGTGCTGAGGGTAAACAGGCGTACTGGGTCTGTACACTGGTTGAACAATCTGAAACCTTGGATGCACAAGCAGCAGAAGCAACTTATCAAGAAATTAAACAACGCTTTCCAAACCTCAATATCGGTTTAGTGCATGGCAAAATGAAAGCTGACGACAAACAAACTGTAATGCAGCAATTCAAAGACAATGAATTACAACTTTTAATTGCCACTACAGTGATTGAAGTGGGTGTCGATGTGCCCAATGCTTCGATTATGGTGATTGAAAATGCTGAACGGCTTGGGCTTTCACAACTCCATCAATTACGTGGACGTGTAGGACGTGGTGCAACAGCAAGTTTCTGTGCACTGCTTTATAAAAACCCACTGTCTCAAAATGGACAAGAACGGTTAAGAATTATGCGTGAAACCAATGATGGATTCATCATTGCCGAAAAAGATTTAGAAATCAGAGGTCCTGGAGAATTACTGGGAACAAAACAGACTGGAGATATGGGATTTAGGGTTGCCAAACTTGAACGAGATGACCATTTGCTCAATCAAGCGCATTATGTGGCCGCCCAAGTACTTAAAGATTTTCCAGAAAGCGCAGAAGCATTACTCAAACGTTGGCTCCCTGAAGCACCGCGATATGCTTATGTTTAACATAACGAAAATAGAATGATTTAGGCTTTCGACTACACTAGGATTTTGCAATACAATTTTCACAATCGTGATGATTTATCGTCTTCATGGATGTCGTCAAATGAAAAGCTTTTATTTGAAATTGCTGATATGAATGGATCATCGCTGAAGCTTGATCAAATAAAGATTAGAAAACATGCTCCAATTTATCCATCAACTGCTCCATAAAGGCGTTCAATGTATTTCTCCATGCTTACTGTGCGGCATTGACCAACAACAAGCTCACTCCTTATGTCAAGACTGTTGGAATCAACTCCCTTGGTACAAACAATCCATAGAGCGACATGAACAACAAATACTTTGCGCACATCACTATGATTTCCCAATTGATCGCATCATTCAAACTTATAAATATGAGCAACAATTACAATATCAAAACGTGCTTGCACATAGTTTATTGAACTTAAGATTTTCCAGAGTTCAAGCGATTGTTCCCATGCCCATTTCAACCGAGCGCCTTAAAGAACGGGGTTACAACCAAATGTTGATTGTGGCTAAAATTATGGCAAAACAATTAAAAATTCCTTTTTGGCAACCCGTGGTTCGACAAGCTCAACATTCACAAAAAGGCTTAAGTCGAGTTGAACGACTGGAAAATATTGAGCATCAATTTCGAACCATTCAATCCGAAAAGAGAAAATATAAAAAAGTATTGATTGTGGATGATGTGGTCACAACAGGAAGTTCAATTCATGCCCTCACCCAAGCTTTACAACGCATGGGCTGTCAGCAGATTTCCAGTCTTTGTATTGCAGCAGCACATCCATCTATGAAATGATCATTGCAATGATTTAAAGAATAATGCTTGTTAAATTCATTTGACTTAGCTTAAAAAATTTTCCTTACACCAAGGGATCACCACTTCTCTTGTTAAGGGTGCCAATAACGTCTGTTGATCGTCTAAATCAATCCACTTCATTTCAGCAATTTCTGCATCAATTTTCGGTGCATCAGGTAAATTAACTTGATAGACATAACTCACCAACTGATGCCCTGCCTCATTCGCAGCTGAAGTTTCAAATCGACCAATATAGTGTTTAATCTCAGCTTGAACACCTATTTCCTCTGCGATTTCACGTAACATGGTCTGTTCAGGTGCTTCATTGGGTTCCAACTTCCCACCAACTTGCATAAAAAACTGTGTATTCTTTTTTCGTACCAGTAATAATTGATTTTGATTATTTAAAATCACAGCGGCAGCTACAGTAATTACATTCATCATTCTAAGGAACATTAAAAAACACAATATATTGTGACATTAATAAAATTAAAAACAATATATTGTGTTTTAAAAATTAGCGAAACAAACTGAATAAAGCACTAACCAGTAAATTAAGTTTTAATCTAATTTTACCAATTCCTCGCGCTCTTTAACGCCCCACTTTGGTTCTGGTGCTTGATAGGCTTTAAACTGAGCCAAAATATCCTCAATTGATGCAGAATGAATCAATTGGTTTGTAAATCTCGCCTTAGAAAATCCTTTGTCTGTGGTCAACTGTATAAATTTCAACAAATCATCATAAAACCCTTCAACATTTAAAAATGCACATGGTTTTAAATGAATGCCGAGTTGCGCCCAAGTCCATTGTTCAAAAATTTCCTCAATCGTCCCAGCACCGCCTGGTAATGCAATAAAGCCATCAGACAATTCAGACATTTTTGTTTTACGTTCATGCATATTTTTCACAATATGAAGTTCAGTGAGCCCGGGATGTGCCAGCTCACGATCCACAAGACCTTGAGGAATCACACCAATTACCTGACCACCTGCCGCCAATGCGCTGTCAGCGACGATCCCCATTAAGCCTGAACGCCCACCACCATAAACCAATGTTTGACCATGCTTGGCGATAGTTTCACCAGTCAGTTGTGCAACATCAGCAAAAATCTGATCTGTACCTAAAGATGAACCACAAAAAATAGCAATAGAATTCATAAATTTAACCTAATTTTAATTTAGTCATGCTAAAAATATAGACGAACAATAAAGATTTTTTTTACAAAAGAGCGTTGTAAGCAGTGTTTTTCCTAAAATCCTTGTCTAAAATACACACATCAAATTGACACCACACTGCGCAAGGGAGAAAAGACACAATGCTTGAAGCCTTTTACGCCACTGAGCGCGGTAGCTTAGAAGATGCAACCATTAATGGTGGATTCGACCTACATCCTGAATTGGTTTGGGTTGATCTTATTGCACCTTCACAAGAAGAACAAGAATGGGTTTTAGATGCCTATGAGCAAAACTTACCAACCCTCAAATCTTTAGAAGACATTTCATCTTCTGCACGATTTTACCGTGATGATGATGGCATTCTACATATCAGTACGTATTTTTTAACAAAAAATAAAAATTACCAAGTTGAGGGTGATCCAGAAGACACCTCGAATATGCTGGCAAATGTACAAACCGTTGCTTTTATCTTGCATAAAGAGCGTTTATTTACTTTGCGCGGAGAGAAACTGGTTGCCTTTCGCGCCTTCCGTGCACGTGCTCGACGTAATGATTATGAAATCGACTATAAAGATCCAACTTGGATTCTTCTCGGTTTACTCGAAGCGAAACTTGATGAGCTTGCGGATATTTTGGAAGATATCCACAGAGATTTAGAACTATACTCTACTGAAGTCCTCAACGTACGTCATCGTGAGATGATTCTCGACCTTGATGACATGATTACACGTCTTGCACAGAAAGAAGACATGCTTGGAAAGGCACAGCTCTGTTTAATTGATTTACGCCGTGTTCTCACCTTCTTATCGCGTCCTCGTGCATTGGGTAGTCATATTTATGATGCTGATATCCGAGAGTTAAGCGAAGACGTACGTTCTCTTGTCGAACATGATGCCTTCCTGTTTCAAAAAGTCCGCTTCTTACTCGACACGACTTCTGGATTCATTAACACAGAACAGAACGATACGATTCGTCGATTCTCGATTTTACCCAGCATGCTTGCACCACCCATGTTGATCGCCAGCATCTATGGAATGAACACTGAAATTCTTCCTTTTGCGCATGGGCATTGGAGTTTCTACGTTGTTATTTCATTGTTGATCGCATTTTTTGTTGGTCCATTGGCTTACTTTAGATGGAAAAAATGGATCTAAAACTAGTGGGTTATATGACTTTTTCAGCATAAGCGATGAATTTTTTAATCAGTATTTTAGGACACAAAGTTCAATTCAATAAAAAAGCACCTGATGGTGCTTTTTTATTGAGAAGTGATTTAAATCAATTTCAAATCATCTTGCAAATGACAAGCCTGAATGATTTTCATCATTTTTTCTGGCACTGCTTTAAATTGTAACCCTTGTAAATCAGGGGTTTGACGCAGCCATTGTACAAAGACAGACAGTGCAAGCGTACTACCATGTTCAAGCTGAGACAGATTTACCGTCAATGGAAAGTTTTTCTCACTTTGAATAACTTTCAAGCCATTTAAATAATAACTTTCCGCATTTTCATAAGCAATTTTACCACTGACATATAATTCCTGATTCTTAAATTCAATCACTTGCTTACACCTATCTTAGCTCAATGAGATACGCTTATTTTTTTACAGCAGCATCTGCATCTGGTTTAAATGTCGCAATGGCTTTATCGATATTACCGCCATTACGTTGCACATTTGCCGCAAATTGATTACGGAATTGCAAACCTAGATCAATACCAGACACATTTAAATTACGCACTTTCCATTGGCTACCTGCATCAGATAATTGGAAAGAAACTGGAATTTTTTCACCGTTGTTATTGAAATCAATCGTCACAACAGGGAATTTGCTATTGGTCGCTTTATAAGGACGCATTGTATAGGTCTGGTTTGAATACTTCGCAAAAGCACTACCATAGTTTTCAATCAAGGTATTACGGAAGTTTTGTTCAAATTGAGCACGTTGCGCTGGTGTACTGCTATTGGCATAAGTCCCCATCACGATACGTGTAAAAGCTTGACCATCTACAAACGGATCAAGATTCTGACGGACAATCGCTTTCACCGCAGCTGGATTATTTTGTAATTTACCATGCTCTGCTTTTAGGCGTGAAATCAAACCATCAGCAACACGTTTAACAAAGGCAGGCGGTGCTTCCGCTGGCGCAGCTTGAACAGCTGTAGCGACCATCGTAGCCAAAACACTTGCAGTCAAAGTTTGTTTTAATAACATATTCATTTCAATAACTCCTCTAATGCTTATTCAACGAATGAAGTTTGAGCATCAGTTGTTTCAGTGGATGCAGATGTGTCTTTAGCATCTGATGCGCCAGTCGATGTCTTTCCAGCACCACCCGTAATAAATTTGGTAATCAAATCTTCTAGATCCATCGTACCTTGTGTATTGGCAATACTTTCACCGCGTTTAATATAGTTTATGCCGCCACCAGGAACGATTTTCAAATATTTTTCGCCTAAAAGACCATTGGTTGCGACCATTATGTAAGCATCTTCATCAATATTTGTGATGGATTTCATGTTACTTAAAAGTTGCGTTTCCATTTCTTTTTGTTTCTCAGGCGTAGCTGCCTGATAATCTGCACTGTAATGCAAATCACCTAAAGCATTTTCTTTGACTTTTTTCAGCTGCTCAGCATTAAACGTCGTCAATGAACCATCTAAATCAAATTTAACTGTCGCTTGACGGGTCACTGGATCAAGTGTAATTGCATCAACTTGACCAATTTTAACACCACTCATTGTAACTTTTGCACGTGGTTTTAAACCATTCACATTGTCAAATGTTGCAGTCATTTCATAACTGTCTTTTAAGTTTGTGCCGACCAAGCCACTCACTTTCATTGCTAAAAAGAATAGAGCGATACCAAAGATGATGACAAAAACACCTACGGTCAACTCACTAGTACGTGATTTCATTAAACACCTCCGAACATGACCGCAGTCAACACGAAATCAAAACCTAAAACACATAGTGATGAATACACAACAGTACGTGTTGTAGATGTTGCGATTCCCTCAGATGTTGGTTCACAGGCATAGCCTTGATACACCGCAATCCAAGTACAAATTAAAGCAAAGACTAAACTTTTGATGATGGTGCCGTTAAAGACATCTTTCATAAACTGGGTGCTGCTTAAAATGCCACTCCAATACGAACCTTCGTCTGCACCTAGAAAATCCACTCCAACCATTTTCCCGCCCATAATGCCGATTGCGGCGAAAATGACAGAAAGCATTGGTAAACTCACAATACCTGCCCATAAACGTGGTGAAATTACACGTTTCAAAGGATCAACACCGATCATTTCCATACTGGATAATTGTTCTGTGGCTTTCATCAAGCCTATTTCAGCAGTCAAAGCAGAACCTGCACGACCTGCAAAAAGTAAGGCAGCGACCACGGGTGCAAGCTCACGCAACAACGTCAAAGCTACAGCAGCGCCTAGCATCGCCTCACTACCAAAAGTCACCAAAATGTTATACATCTGTAGACCTAGAACTGCACCGATAAATAAACCAGATACAGCAATAATCAACAAAGATAAAACACCGACACGATACATTTGATAAATGAACAGCTTTACACCCAGTATTGTGGGAAGCGAAAATAAGATTCGCAACAACATCAGCATTGCTACACCAATGCCTTGAACACGTTCTAGAACGCGTCTACCTAATAAGGCAATAGCATTCATGAACTCACCTCATTGCTTAAATAAGCTTGATGGCTAAATTGATAATCCACAGGTCCTTCAACAGATCCTGTTAAAAATTGCTGCACAAATGGAGAAGCATGTTGTTTTAATTGCTCAGGCGTGCCTTCACCTTGTACTTTGCCTTCTGCCACCACATAAATATAGTCAGCGATAGACAATGTTTCATCCACATCATGTGAAACAATAATCGTGGTGAGATCTAGTGCCTCTCGTAATGAACGAATTAAACGCGTTAAAACGCCCATCACAATCGGATCTTGTCCAGCAAAAGGTTCATCATACATGATCAAATCTGGATCAAGCGCAATGGCGCGTGCCAGAGCAACACGTCGATTCATCCCACCTGAAAGCTCAGCAGGCATAAGTTTTTCAGCACCACGCAAACCGACTGACTCTAGTTTAAGCGCGACTAATTCTGCAATTAAATTTTCGGGTAAATGTGTATGTGCGCGAATTGGAAATGCGACATTTTCATAGACCGTCATATCTGTAAATAATGCACCACTTTGGAAAAGCATCCCCATACGTGCGCGAGCAGAAAAAAGCTCACTACGTGACATTGACGCAATGTTTTTTCCATCAAGTAATACTTGCCCCTCATCAGGGCTTAGCTGACCACCAATCAAACGCAATAAGGTCGTCTTACCCGTACCTGATGGACCCATGATTGCAGTAATTTGCCCACGACGAATTTTTAAATCCACGTTGTCGTAAATTACACGCTCACCACGGTTAAAACTTAAATTTTTGACTTCAATTAAAGCTTCAGCTTCGGAATGGCTTTGCTTATTCATAGCTGAACATTTTCCTGCATTTACCAGCTCAGATACTATACTCTGAAATATCTGTATTTTTTGTAATTAAAAGATAAAACTACGGCTTTAAACTCATATGTATTGTTTAAATAATATCATTTAAATCAAATGCATTGTTTTTTTACTTCTAAATTGCAGTGTTTTAATTGTACAACGCCAGCTTATTTGAAAATGAAGCTATAAAAGAAATAACCTACATTGGAAATTAATAAAGCTGAAAACATGTATAACATAATTGCCTCAAAAAAACTCATCGCCTTCATTTCAGACTCAATATCTCACAGAATAGAACAACCTAACTGTTTTATTAAATAAATTGAACTGCATCACATTTTATTTTACCAAATACTTTTCAACTTGCAATAAAAAACCAGCCGAATGGCTGGTTTTTTATTGCAAAGGCTTAATTAGTCATTGAATTTACGACGTGGACGGTCTGAGTTAAATTCACGCTTTGGACGATCTTCACCGCCAAAAGAACGTTTAGGACGGTCTGAATTAAACTCACGTTTTGGACGATCTTCACCACCAAAAGAACGTTTAGGACGGTCTTCAAAACCACCTTCACGGCGTGGACGATCTGAGTTAAATTCACGACGTGGACGATCTTCACCAAAAGAACGTTTAGGACGGTCACCGAAGCTACCTTCACGACGTGGTTTATAATCTACACTGTTGCCACGGTTGTCATCATTGAAACGCGGTTTATCATTAAAACCACCTTCACGACGTGGACGATCTCCGAAGCCACCTTCACGGCGTGGACGATCTGAATTAAATTCGCGACGTGGACGATCTTCACCACCGAAAGAACGCTTAGGACGGTCTTCAAAACCACCTTCACGACGTGGGCGATCCGAATTAAATTCGCGACGTGGACGGTCTTCACCACCGAAAGAACGCTTAGGACGATCTTCGCCATAAGATGGACGATCACCACGAGGTTTGTCATCGAAGCTACGACGTGGACGATCATCACCGCCTTCACGACGTTTGAAGTTTGATTCACCTTCAAAACGACGTCCGCCACCGAAACCACCACGACCGCCATCACGACGACCACCGCCGTTACGACCACGACCACCATCACGACCACCACGTGCAGGAGGTGGAGATGGCTCTAAACCTTCGATTTCAGAAACACTTAAACGCGCTTCCAAATAATCTTCTAAAGCACGAATTTTTCCGCGCTCACGGTAAGTCGCTAAAGTGATTGCTTTACCAGTACGACCTGCACGACCTGTACGACCGATACGGTGTACATAATCTTCGTTCTTCATTGGAAGACCAAAGTTAATTACGTGTGAGATTGTTGGTACGTCAAGACCACGTGCTGCTACATCTGTAGCAACAAGGATTTTTGCACGACCTTCACGGATACTGCGTAAACGACGGTTACGTACAGTTTGTGGCATAGCACCATGAAGCGCAACAACAGAAAGACCCGCTTCTGCAAGCTCTTCAGCCAACATATCTGTATCTTCTTGAGTTGATGCGAATACAACTGCTTGATCGACATCTTCTTCATTTAACCAATGGGTAAGCAATTTTTTCTTATGCTCAAAACCATCAGTCCAATGTAAGGTTTGGGTAATGTCGGTATTGGTAGAATGACCTGTTTCAATTGCAATACGTTCTGGATCATTCATCATGCGTTCAGCAAGGTTAATGATACGTGGTGCAAATGTTGCAGAGAACATTAATGTTTGTTTGCGATTTAAAGCCAAATCACTAATTGCTTCTAGGTCTTCAGAGAAACCTAAATCAAGCATACGGTCAGCTTCATCTACAATCAAAGCATCAACTGAATCAAGTTTGATTTGACGACGGTTCACAAGGTCAAGTAAACGACCTGGAGTTGCAACAACAACTTGTGCACCTTTTAATTGTTGGATTTGCTTACCAAAAGGCATACCACCCATAATCGCAGCAACACGTACACCTTTCATGTGACGTACAAATGCAATCGCATCTTGACATACTTGTTGTGCAAGTTCGCGAGTAGGTGAAATCACCAAAATATTCGGTTGAGTGACTGCTTTCATACGTTCTTTAAATGGTACAAATGTATCTTGACCAGCTAAAGCATTTAACGTTGGGAGTAAGAATGCAGCAGTTTTACCAGAACCAGTTTGGCTTGATACTAAAAGGTCTTTGCCTTCTAAAGCCGCTGGGATAGATAATTCTTGAACAGGAGTCGGTGTAGTAAAACCAAGACTCTCGAGTGCTTTCTGTAGCGACTCGTCTAATGAAAATTCAGCAAAAGTTTTGCTCATAGAGATATTCACCCTAATGTGGGTGCTCCATTAATATATGGTCTGATGGACATCGGCAAAAAGCGGCACAGCAATAATCGCTGAAAATATAGAATCAGCGGCGATCCGAGAACGACGATGCGTATAACGCACATTTGATAACAGCCGCAACCTGAAGGAATCGCTTAAGCGATTGGGTGGGGCGCGAAATATTGTCCTCTCTTTGGACCGGACGCGCATACACAATATAGAAGAGAATGTTCAGGTAATGAACGAAATTTAGTGCGTGCGCGGAGTATAGCAGAATTTATAATAATGTCACGAAGTTTTATTGTTTTTTCCTGTATCATTCACTTATTGTTGCCTTATTAGAATGAAATCAAAAAACTATTTTACTTGCATTGTTCTAAATGAGCATTTTTTATTAAGTTAACATCATAAAAAAGCCTTCATTCACATGAAGGCTTTTTAAAACTCAATCTACACAAATAATTAAAAATTATTTCGCAGCTTCGCCCCATGCTGGAACAACTTGTTGCATCAATGGTTTTAACAACTTCATAGAACAAGCGATAACTTGACCATTTTCCATTGATTCTGAACCACCACGAGCATCAACAACTGTACCGCCCGCTTCTTTCACAATCAATTCACCTGCCGCAATATCCCAAGGCTTTAAACCAAGTTCAAAATAAGCATCTAAACGACCAGCAGCAACATAAGCCAAATCTAATGCAGCAGAACCTGCACGACGATATTGTGCGCCAGCTTCAGTCACATTTAACAAAGATTCAAAGTGATTTTTTGCATAAGAAACAATTTCACCGTTACGTTTTGCACGATAAGCATGTCCTACACCAACAAAAGTATTTTCAAGGCTGTCTTTAACATTTACGCGAATACGGCGTTGGTTCAACATAGCACCGCGACCACGGCTTGCTGAGAATAACTCATCTTTTACAGGGTCATAAATAACACCGTGTTGAGTTACACCTTTATGTTGAACTGCAATAGATACACAGAAATGTGGAAAACCATTGATAAAGTTTAAAGTGCCATCAAGTGGATCGATCACCCAACACCAATCGGCATCGTGACCTTTACCTTCTTGTAGACCAAATTCTTCACCAAGGAAGCTGTGATTTTTATAACTTTTACGAAGTGTATCAATGGTAAGTTGCTCAATGTAACGGTCTACACGAGTCACTGGACCATCAATCCCTTTTTCTTCGACTTGTAGATCGAGTTTATGACGATTTTGATGCGCTTTTAAAAGCTCTTGACCAACTAATTGAGCCGCACGCGCAGCCATCACCACCATAGGTTCCATTGAACACCCACTACAAATTTGAAGATACTGATAAAGAATAATGCATAAAAGCGCAGGCATTTTAACAAATATCTGCGCTTTTTGGGAAATTTTGTTTCTAAAATTTTACATATTGAGTTTTTACAGTCATTTAAACATGTTGAACAAGTTTCAACCATGTCTGCTGAATTGAGTTTTTGATGCCATCCGCATCTAGACCACAGTCTTGAAGCATTTCAGTATGAGTTGCTTGAGCCAGAAACTCATCAGGTAAACCTAAGTTTAAAATCGGTTTTATGATTTGAGCATGTGCTAAGAATTCGTTTACAGCACTTCCCGCACCAGCCATTACCGCATGCTCTTCAATGGTGACAAATAAACTGGTTTTATCTGCCAAGTCACGGATAATCTGCTCATCCAATGGTTTGACAAAGCGCATGTTCACTACACGAACGGCAATATCCAGTTGTTGAGCAAGCTGTTTAGCTGCCTCCAAGGCAGGCTGGACACGACTACCAAATGCTAAAATACTCATACCTTCATCATGTTCGGTATTGAGTTCTAATAATAATTCGGCTTGACCAATTTCAAGCTCAGTCAGTTGTTGCTGGATTTCAACCCCTAAACCATTTCCTCGTGGATAACGCACAGCCGTAGGACCTGGATATAAATAGGCAGTGTGCAACATCTGACGACATTCATTTTCGTCTTTTGGCGCCATGATCACCATATTCGGTACTGTACGCATATAAGCATAATCATAAGCGCCAGCATGAGTCGGTCCATCTTCTCCAACCAATCCCGCACGATCAATACCAAAGGTTACATCGAGATTTTGCAAAGCAACATCATGTATCAATTGATCATAACCACGTTGCAAGAAGGTCGAATAAATTGCAACAACAGGTTTTAAGCCTTCACAAGCCATACCTGCTGCTAAAGTGACTGCATGTTGCTCTGCAATCGCGACATCAAAGTAGCGTTCTGGGAATTGTTTGGCAAACTGCACCATCCCGGAACCTTCACACATCGCTGGTGTGATCGCTAACAATCGGTGATCTTGTTTGGCTTCATCACATAACCATTGCCCAAATACATCTGAATATTTCGGCGCTGAATTTTTAGCAGGCGAAGCATGCGTTTTACCGATCGCATGATATTTGATTTGATCAGCTTCGGCAGGTGCAAAGCCTTTACCTTTTACCGTATATACATGGATTAAACGTGGACCTTTACGTTTTTTCAATGCATTGAATACTTGTACCAACTGCTCAACATCGTGACCGTCAAATGGACCAAAATAATCAAAGCCAATTGCTTTAAATAAATTATCGGCTGCATCTGTTGCTGACTGGTGTAAACGAGAATTGTAGTCCCACTCTGGACAGTCTTGAACAAAAGCTTGCCCCTCTTCATCAATATTGATGAATTGCCCTTGTTCCCAAATTGCAGCCAAATGCTTTGCAAAACCGCCTGTGCTACACGAAATAGACATATCATTGTCATTCAGTACCACAATCAAATCAGCATTGTGTGCAACAGCATCATTCATGGCTTCAAAAGCCATACCTGCCGTCATCGCACCATCCCCCACAATCGCCACGACTTCACAAGGATCTTTTTGATAACGACGTGCTAACGCCATACCTAAGCCCGCTGAAATCGCGGTTGAAGAGTGACCAACACCAAAAGTGTCAAACTCGGATTCTTCTCGTGCCGGGAAAGCAGCCAAACCATTTTTGGAACGAATCGTGGTTAATTGTTCACGACGACCAGTCAATGCCTTGTGTGGGTAAGCTTGATGCCCCACATCCCAAACTAGACGATCTTTAGGTGTTTCAAAGCAATAATGTAAAGCGACAGTGAGTTCAATAACGCCGAGGTTTGCCCCAAAATGCCCGCCACTTTGTCCAGCAGCATACAAAATGAATTGACGCAATTCGTCTGCGACCTGCACCAATTGGCTTTGCTCAAGCTGACGTAATTGTTGAGGATGGTCTACTTCATCCAACAATGGCGTAACAGGACGTTGATTAGGTATTTCGGTATACAACATATGTGGCAAAGCCTTCTAAAGCCTGGCAAATCTAAGCTAGGTACACGGGTTAGCATGATTGTGAAAACAAATCATATCACATTCGATCAGCCACATTTATAATGATGCGTCATTGGAGACTTCCAAGTCAGCAAGTGTGCTCTTGGTGTCAATTATCATGAATAATCTATCTATATATCAACTATTATCGTGCGCTTTATACAAAAAAGAATTTTTTATCGCAAAGTTATCTATAAAAACATGCTTTTCAATTCTACCAATGTCCAAGCATTACGCTATACTTTAGCTAATTTCTAAACAAATAGATGGAAGATTCTGTGTCAATAGAGTTTGTTGCCACTTCAAAATTACCCACCGCTTATGGTGATTTTAAAATTTCTGTATTTCAAGATCCGTTGACAGGCGAAGAGCATGTTGCTCTTTCTAAGGGTTTAGAAATCGCTCCCACAGATCCTGTTTTAGTTCGCATTCATTCCGAATGCTTAACTGGTGATGCATTTGGCTCATTGAAATGTGACTGTGGTCCACAGTTACATAACACCATGAAAATGATGAATGAGGCAGGTCAAGGTGTAATTTTATATTTACGCCAAGAAGGTCGCGGAATTGGTTTAACCAATAAAATTCGTGCATATGCTTTACAAGACCAAGGTCATGATACTGTAGATGCCAATTTATTGTTAAACCTCCCTGCTGATGCTCGCCAATATGACATGTGTAGCATCATGTTGGATCATTTACAGGTTAAACAAGTCAAGTTAATCACCAATAATCCGTTAAAACTAAAAGCGCTAACAGATTTGGGTATAGACGTTGTTGATCGTGTTCCTTTAACTGTTGGCTTAAATAAATTCAATGAAGATTATTTAAAAACCAAACACGATCGTATGTCTCATATGTATGAGAAAGATGATTTTTAATCACTGATTCGTTGCAAGTATGTTTTTGAGAAATTGCTAAACGCAGTGATAAAAACCATCGTCTGCTTGATAGTCGGAGGTAGGCACTATACCTCCTCTAACGTTTAAAGCCGTTTTAACTCAGGATGTTTTAGCTCAGAATAGCGCCTTCATAAAGATTGAGAATGATAAAAAACAACGGCATGAAGTTTTCATCAAATTGTCATTGAGAAAATCTGTGTTTCAGGCTTTCTTCGTTTTAAATGCAAATCAAAAGCCATACAAATATTACGAACAAAAGGCTTGCCTTGTTCAGTAATCACAATTCGATCTGTTTCAATTGTCAACAAACCATCCTGTTGCATCTCGATAAGTTGCTCGATAACCTGAGCTCGTTCTGTGAAATCCATAGACGGCTCAGCCCATGATGTTTGGAAAGTACACATTAAATTTAAAATATGCTGACGAATTTTCAAGTCTTCAGCACTCAGTACATGACCTTTCACGACAGGAATTTCATCACGGTCTAGACACGCATAGTATGCTTCCAGGTCTTTCTCATTCTGAGCAAAGCTATACCAGCTATCACTGATCGAAGATATCCCAAGACCAATCATGAGTTGTGTTTTTGACGATGTATAGCCCATAAAGTTGCGATGCAGTGTACCCGCCTGAAAAGATTGATACATACCATCTTGTGCTAAGGCAAAATGATCCATGCCAATTTCATGATAACCATGCGCTAAGAGTTGCTTTTTACCCGCTTCATACAAGGTTCGCTTCACATCATCTTTTGGAACATCTTGATCTTTAAAACCACGCTGTCCATTCCCCTTGATCCAAGGTACATGCGCATAGCTATAAAAAGCCAAACGATCTGGCATAAGACTGTTGGTTAAATCAATTGTTTTCAAAACATCATTTAGATTTTGAAAAGGCAAACCAAAAACCAGATCATGTGAAATTGAACGATAGCCAATCTCACGCGCCCACTGTGTGACATTGGCAACCTGCTCAAAAGGTTGAATACGATGAATGGCTTTTTGAACAGTATCGTTATAGTCTTGCACACCATAGCTTACGCGGCGGAATCCGAGATCATACAATGCTTGCAAATGCGCACGTGTTGTATTATTGGGATGTCCCTCAAAACTAAATTCATAGTCTTTCGCAATATCAGCTTTGGCTAAGACACCTTGAATAAGCTGTTGTAAATGCTCAATTGAAAAAAAAGTCGGTGTACCACCACCCAAATGAATTTCTTTAATGATGGGTTTTTCTTGAAGTAATTGACAATACAAATCCCACTCTTTTAAAACGGCTTGGATATAAGGTTGCTCCATTTCATGCCGTTTGGTCACTTTCTTATGACATCCACAGAAAGTACATAAACTCTCACAAAACGGTAAATGGATATATAAGCTAATGCCCTCACTTTGATTAGACTCGTCAAAAGAACGCTTTAGGGTCTGTTTCCATTGTTGCAATGAAAAAGAACTTTCATCCCAATACGGAACTGTTGGATAACTGGTATAACGTGGACCAGCCACATTATATTTCTGAATTAAAGAACAACTCATATTTACTGCTCAGTACCATATTAAGATTTACAAACCGATAAATGCACACGAGTGCCTCTATCCTCAATCCATTGTGCTGAGCTTAAACATAGATTTCAACCTAGCGAATTGCTCGGGATTTTTGTAAAAGACTTGAAACAGTCAATAATATTCTTATGCATTGGATCCAGTAGTAAAAATATTCAAAAAAACATCTTCTTTTTTCAATGGTTTTCTTTTTTAATGGTTTTATGCTTTGATGTATAAAATCATTTTGTGCGCCTTTGAGGATCGTCATGCAAAACCCAACCTCTGAAGATATTCAACGTGTTCGTACGTTTCTTGTCGGCTTACAAGCGCGAATTTGTTCAGCTTTGGAACAACAAGAACAATTAGGTCAAGGGACTGCAAAATTTGAAGTGGATGACTGGCAACGACCTGAGGGTGGCGGTGGTCGTTCCCGCGTTTTACAAAACGGCACAGTGATTGAAAAAGGTGGTGTGATGTTCTCGCACATCAATATTTCAAAACTACCTGCTTCTGCGACGGAGCGACATCCCGCTATAGCAGGAGCCAAAGCTCAAGCATTAGGCGTATCCTTGGTGATTCATCCAAAAAATCCAAATGTGCCGACCTCTCATGCCAATGTTCGCTTATTCGTCGCTGAACCCGAAGGTCAAGAGCCAATTTGGTGGTTTGGAGGTGGTTTCGATCTTACGCCATTTTATCCCAATCAAGAAGACGTATTGAGTTGGCATCAAAGCGCATTTGATTTATGCAAACCCTTTGGAGAAGAAGTCTATGCAGAACATAAACAATGGTGTGATGATTATTTCTATTTAAAACATCGAGATGAACAACGTGGCGTTGGTGGCTTGTTTTTTGATGATTTAAATCAGTGGGATTTTGAAAAATGCTTTGAATATATGCAAGCTGTGGGTAACGGTTATTTAAAAGCCATCTTACCTATTTTTCAACGCAATCAAGATAAACCCTATACCGAAGCCCAACGAGATTTCCAGTTGTATCGTCGTGGTCGTTATGTTGAGTACAACCTCGTCTATGACCGAGGCACTTTATTTGGTTTACAAACAGGGGGGCGCATTGAATCTATTTTGGTCAGTATGCCACCGCTTGCGGCATGGTCTTATCGTCCTGAATGGGGCGAACAGAGCCCAGAAAAACAATTAACCGAATATTATTTAAAACCTCATGATTGGTTATCTATACTCAAATGACCTAAAATAATTAAAAAAAGCTACCCAGTCACATGAGGTAGCTTTTTTATGCTTCATCAAAATAAGTTTTGAAAGATTTACTCACAATTAAGATGAGAATTATTCACAATAACGCAGCTTTTTAATTTAAATTAACCTTAAACTCGGCTACTATAGCAGACTTAAAATTTCCTTAATTTTTTCGATAAATTTATATTGAATATCAGAAGATTATAGCAGTTAACGCGAGAGGTTGATATGAGGAATTTATTAGAAAATCATAAACTTACACTTTCAGTAGGCATTCTGTTTTTACTGGTGTGTTCTGTTTCAACCACAATCATCTCTACCAATGATTTATCGGATAGCATTTCAATTACTTCCAGTGTTGTTTTATCGATTGGTTTTATTGTCGTTTTTGCGATGATTTTTCTCGATTTTCTAGAATCTGTATGTAATCCATAATTCAAAAATAATTTCTCTTTTTTTTAAATCTTAACAATCAAAATATAACGATTTAATCCCAAAGTACGCCAAGATACTTTTTGTTGTCTTCAACGTTTTCCCGTATATTGTTGCCGTGCCTTAAAAATCAATATTATCAATACTTGGACATTGGACATGAGCAAACAATTCGCAGTCATTGGCAATCCGATTGAACATTCTCGTTCTCCTGAGTTACATCATGCTTTTGCAAAGAAAACAGGTATTGATCTGAATTACAGCAGACGTCTAGCCCCACTAGATGGTTTTGAAAGCAGTGTGCATGAGTTTTTCTCTCAAAATGGCGTAGGAATGAATGTCACAGTTCCTTTTAAAGAACAAGCTTTTGCCATGTGCACGCAACTTACTGAACGCGCAAAAATTGCCAAAGCCGTTAACACGCTATGGATGGAAAATGGTGAGCTACATGGAGACAATACAGATGGTCAAGGTCTGGTCGATGCCATTAAAGCTTTGGATTGGGACTTAAAGGATGCAGACTTGCTGATTATTGGTGCAGGTGGCGCAACTCGAGGTGTCATCTATCCGTTGGTAAAAGCAGGGGTAAAAAAAATCGTGATCGCCAACCGCACACTTGCTCGTGCTGAACAATTGGTTGCAGACTTAGCAGACAGCGTGCCTGAAGCACAGCTGATGGCTTGTGACTTAACAGCATTACAGGGGCAATTTGATCTTGTTATTAATGCGACCTCAACAAGCCTAAGTGGTGATGCCCTTATACTCCCTGAAACATTAACATTTAATCATGCATATGAAATGGCATATGGCAAAGCATCAAGTTTTATTGAACAAGCCAAAGCACGTCAAGTTCCAAGCTCGGAAGGTTTTGGTATGTTGGTTGGGCAAGCAATAGAGGCATTTTATATCTGGAATGGTGTCCGTCCAAATCTAAAAGATTTTCTCTGAATGTATACTGATGTATAAACTGTGTAGAATGCTTATCTAGGACGGGACAAAGCATCAAAAAAAGAACCTCTATTGAGGTTCTTTTTTATCACTCGCTACAAGACAATTACTTTAACTTGGCATCACTCAATGCCTGATAAGCTTGCTTGAACAAGTCATAATCAATAAATTCAGTAGAATCAACATTCAATGTCGATACGACTTGATCATTAAACTTATTATTTTTAAATGCAACATAAGATTTTGCTAAAACTTTTGCTGTTTTTATAAACTCTCCACGCTGAGACTTTTCAATCTCATTTTCTGCTTCAAACTTCTGCATGTAATATTGTGCAAACACAGCTTCGGTTGTTTTATATTTTTTAACTAAACCCTGCACCTCTAAAGTACTTTGTTTAGCTTTCCAGATTTTAGCAACAATCTCATCTACATCATTTCCAAGTTCATCATCGTACTGATGATCATCTTCTAAATGATGCTTTTTCTGTAGGGCTTGAATTTGTTTCAAAGCCTGCCCTTTTGGATTGTAGATTTCTTCATCTGAGTAAGAATAAGCATAAATTGCTGCGATTTCTTGTAAATCTTGAGCAGAATATTGTTTGATCAATTCAGGCTTTTGTGCAGTCAATTTTGCGATAAACACTGCTTTATAGGTTTTTTCATAAGAGCCAGTTTGTGCAAATACTTGTTCTGCCAGTTGCTCTAAACGTTCATCTAAACTTAAGTATTTTTGCTCATCACTACGTTCTGAACCCGATATTCCACCCACCGCTTGTTCCATAATGCTGCCTTTAAAGATATCTTTAAAAGGTTTCGCCTGTTTGAGAACATTTTGATCAATCTTGCTTGCATTGCCATAATTAAGGAATTGCATGTCCATTTTAATGTTTAACTTACGATTTAAGGTATCTAAATCTAAGCCCATATTATAATCTGCTTTAACTGCTCGTCCTTTATTGTCCAATGACAAATCAACGATCAGTGGATTACGTTTGTCTGGAGCTGGCAAACTGCTTTCAATCTCAGTGAGATGTTGATTCCACAATTGTTTAAATTGTTGCGCATCGACCAACTGATCTTTCGCATAGCCATTAAATGTGCTGACCAATGCAGTCTTATTTTTCTCTCTCAACGCAGTATCTGATGAGGATTCTTTTTGTTGCTCACCTTTTAAGACGTCTATTTCGTAATGATATTGACAATACTCCACATCACCAAAACGAGGATTTGCTTTAGCTTTGGTCAAATCTTCACATTGTTGCTCAGTTAAGATTTTTGTCGTATTGCCGTCTGCTGCGGCTTCAACAGCCTCATCGTCAGAATCACGCTCTTGATCTTGATCAGCAGTCGCATCGTCTTCGTCATCTTCTACAGCAGCACGTGCTGCTTGTGCTGCATCCCCTACTTCAACTTCTTCCTCTAAATCTTCATGAGACTTACGATTGACGGCATTGTAAAGTTCATACATTGCGCTTGATGCATCATTGGCACTATCATCACTCGATGTGATGCCTGCTAGCGCTTCATCTGCAGCTTTCATCGCTTCCTGAGCAGCTTCATAAGCCTCATCACTTGCCTGACTGTCGCTACTCGGTCCTAGGATTTTTGCAATATTAGATTGATTCAATCCAAACACTGAATTCATCAAATATTGACGATTCACTGTAGAGTATAATTGCCCTTGTAAGAACATTTCTTCTACTGATGTATTTAAGCGAATTTTTTCAACGATTCCTGCTTGCTTGTCCGCAGAACTCACTGCAAGATTTTGAATTTGATGAGGCGCGGCAATTAAATATGAAGTTGCACCCGACTGTTTAAGCAACTCGATCAAGGCTTTGCCATTCACCTTGTTAATATCATCTTTATATTTTGAAAAATCATAATACGCATATTTGTCTTGATCTTGAGAATTTGCCAAATAAGGCATGATCGAAAAAATATGGGTATAGAATTTATAATTATTCATATCCAAAACTGTAGGAATACGCATTTCCACAGATAAATTTGGCTTTTTGTATTGTGTTTCTAAATTAAACGATGCCATTTTTTGGCGATAATTCACTGTTCCGTCGTATCGAATTTGCAAATCATTGACAATATTTTGAACAACATCTGCTCCCATGCCGACAAAACGACTGATATAGTTTGAATCCTGTTTCGCAATCGCTTGATAAAGTTCTTTTTTCTGTATATCTGTCAGTTTAATTTTTTGATCTTTTAAATACTGATTGACCTTTTTTTCAATGGCAGGATCTAGTTGGTTTGAATCCGTAGACTTCAGATTTTGATCTTTCTGTAGGCGATCTAAATGAACTTGAAATTGCCCACGATAATCAAAATTAGGATATTCATACAGCGCATTAAACCCTTGAATTGCACGTTGAGGAGCGTCTTGATCTGCATTTAAAGCATTACTTTTAATCACATGTGTTGAACATGCCGACAAACTCAAACCTAAAAGACATAATGTTAATTTTTTTAAATGCATGAGAGATTGACTCACTTCAATATTATAAAGATACTAAAAATAGCAATGAAACTACAAAAACAAACTGTTCAATACTATCAAAAAACCAACAGATTCGCATGTACTTTTTCTACCAAATTCGCATTTCTGACAATTCTTTTAGAGAGTCTTATCAATGTATTTCTCATATGATTATGAATAATGAAACTATCGATTGAATATCCAAAACTATTTCTAAATTAGGATTAAATACATGCCAGCATATAAAGCGCCGCTCCGTGATATTCGTTTTTTAATCAACGAAGTTTTTGACTATTCTGGGCACTATAAAACATTATCAATTGGCGAAAATGCCGATGCTGATACGATTGATATGATTTTAGAAGGTGCAGCAGATTTTTGTGAAAATGTGCTCTCTCCTTTGAATCAGTCTGGCGATGAAGAAGGTTGCCATTTTAAAGAAGGTGAAGTCACTACACCAAAAGGATTTAAAGAAGCTTACGATCAATTCGTTCAAGGTGGCTGGCAAGGTTTGTCGTACCCAGAAGAGTTTGGTGGTCAGGGCTTACCAATGTCTTTAAATCTGATTAAATCAGAAATGATGGGAACTGCAAACTGGTCATTCACGATGTACCCAGGTTTAAGCATGGGCTGTATGAACACCATCATGCAATTTGGTACAGATGAGCAAAAAGCAACCTACATGCCACATCTTACTGCTGGTACTTGGTCAGGTACGATGTGTTTGACTGAACCACAATGTGGTACAGACTTAGGACAAGTTAAAACCAAAGCCGAGCCAAAAGAAGATGGAACTTATGCCATCACTGGTACAAAAATCTTTATCTCTGCGGGTGAACATGATCTGACTGAAAATATCATTCATATCGTACTTGCGCGCTTACCAGATGCACCTGCTGGCACAAAAGGGATTTCATTATTTATCGTACCAAAATTTATCCCAACGGTAGATGGCGGTATTGGTGAACGCAACCCAGTGACTTGTGGTTCAATCGAACACAAAATGGGGATTCGTGCGTCAGCAACTGCGGTATTGAACTTTGATGCTGCAACAGGTTATTTGATCGGTGAAGTAAACAGAGGCTTACATGCCATGTTTACCTTCATGAACACTGCACGTATTGGTACTGCAGTTCAAGGTCTTGCACATGCTGAGTTAGCATTCCAAGGTGCGCTGCCTTATGCAAAAGATCGTATGTCTATGCGTGCACTTTCAGGTAAAAAAGATCCAGAGAAAGTTGCTGATGCAATTATTCACCATGCTGATGTTCGTCGCATGTTATTGACCCAAAAGGCAATTGCCGAAGGTGGTCGTTCAATGATTTATCATGCTGCTCAATTGGCTGATAAGATGACTGATGCTTTGGCGCAAGGTGATCAAGCAAAATTTGATGAATATGACGATAAACTTGGTTTTTATACGCCAATTCTCAAGGGCTTCTTAACAGAAATGGGCTTAGAAGCTGCAAATCACGGGATGCAAGTCTTTGGTGGTCATGGTTATATTAAAGAACATGGCATGGAACAAATTGCACGTGATGCACGTATTTCAACCTTGTATGAAGGTACAACTGGCGTACAGGCACTTGATTTGATCGGGCGTAAAGTATTGCTTTCTTCTAAAGGTAAAGTGGTTCGTGAATACACCGCTGAAATCTTAAAGTTCTGTGGTCAACATGCACGTAATAAATATATGCGTCGCTTTGCATGGGATTTAACTAAAATCTGTGCGCAATGGAATGCTTTAACTGTTCGTATCATGCTTGCAGCACGTAAAGACCGTGACATCGTTTCTTCTGCTTCTGTAGATTTCTTGATGTTCTCTGGTTATGCAATGATGGCTTATTACTGGGCACAACAAGCAGCCGTGGCTTCTGAAAAATTGGCGTCAGGAAATGGTGCTGAAGTTCCTGAGTTCTATAAAGCAAAAATCAAAGTTGCTGATTTCTACTTTGAGCAATTGCTACCGCGTGCACAAGGGCATGCTGAGTCGATGGTCAACCCATCTAAGACCATGATGTCACTTGACGCTGAACATTTTAGTTTTGACTACTAATATGTAGGTTTTCGCTAAGAAAAATAGAAAGAGCGCTTCGGCGCTCTTTTGTATTTTTAAGGAAAGCTCATTGAAATTCTGCCGGAATATGCGATAACTCATCCTCTTTTCTACTTGTTTATAACAATAGAAAGCTGATTTTTTCGCATTTTTAGTCACCCACCATGCACTAAAACATACTAAACAACGTGAATTCGATGCAATTAAATCTTCAACTCATTGAAAAATAATAAATCTATGTGGATTTTTTCTGGATTTTCATCCGATTTTGGATGAGGAGCGAAGTTCCGTAAGCGCCACCATCAATATAGTTTCATTGCTCTGATCAATAAAATGAAGGCGATCAATAGATTGTTTGATGATCTAAAGCTTGCACTGCCACGATTTAGTGCTAAAGTTTAAATTCTTTTGCGTAGGCGATGCCTCACTTTTCAGAGATGAAAAGTGACAAAAATCTTTCGTTGAGCGAGGGGTACATCCTTTACCCCCGCTCAACATGGCGACATCCATGTCGCCTCAAGATCGCAAGACCATCAATGATTCAAAAAGTACAAAATAAATGAATCATCCAAATCAATTGTATGAATAATCAGGCGGTTTGGCTGTATCATCTTTCA
>NZ_AMFQ01000100.1:0-548 GCF_000335555.1 Acinetobacter sp. WC-743
CAATTATGTTCATACCGCATCAGGTACAGACAAGAATTATGACTTAATATTTGTTGATGGTATCTTGCATATTGCTAAAGCCAAAGCGACGGTGACTGCAAATAGTCTCAACACGACCTATAATGGACAAGATCAAACTGCGTCAGGCTTTACAGCAAATGGTTTAGTCAATGGTGAAGATAGTTCGGTATTGACGGGTGTCACTGCATCAGTCATTGCGAAAGACGCAGGCAGTTATGCGAACAAAGCCAATGGTGTCGATAAAAACTATGACTTAACATTTGTTGATGGCGCCTTGGATATTGCCAAAGCCAAAGCGACGGTGACAGCGAATAGTTTAAATACGACCTATAATGGTAAAGATCAAACAGCATCAGGCTTTACTGCAAATGGTTTAGTCAATGGTGAGACTGAAACTGTACTCACAGGTGTAACATCATCGTCAGTAACGGCTAAAGATGCAGGCAATTATGTTCATACCGCATCAGGTACAGACAAGAATTATGACTTAATATTTGTTGATGGTATCTTGCATATTGCTAAAGCCA